>CAYJOX010000132.1:0-5265 GCA_964371915.1 uncultured Oscillospiraceae bacterium | reverse complement strand
CATATATGGCTGCACTTATCAGCAAGATTATGCCCTCTATAAGTGGGTTTTTAAGCTACGACCCTAAGGATATAGTGCTTACCATCGCCGGCTTTGCCTTTGGGCCGCTTGCGGCGGCAATGGTAGCGGTAGCGGTATCGCTACTGGAGCTTATAACGGTAAGTGATACCGGAATTATCGGCTTTATAATGAATGTGCTATCGAGCTGTGCCTTTGCCTGCGTTGCGGCGGTTATCTATAAAAAGACACACACCATAAACGGTGCTATAGTAGGCCTTGTTGCAGGTTGCCTAGCCATGACGGCCGCTATGTTACTATGGAACTATTTCTTAACCCCGTGGTATATGGGTATCCCGAGGGAGAGCGTAGCGGCGATGCTACTACCTATATTCCTGCCCTTTAACCTGCTTAAATCGGCGGTTAACTCCGGCTTTGTTTTACTGCTTTACAAGCCTATACGCAGGGTGCTTGTTGGGGTAGGCCTAATTAAAACTAAGGAGGCGCCCGGCGGCGTAAAGGGTGTTGCGATTGCCTCTATGATTGTATTTTTTGTTCTTGGCGCCGGTATTTTAATATTTGTTTTTCCGGAGATGTTACCTTTTATAAACTAATAATTAAGGTGGGTTATGAAGCTTAACTACAAAAGAACTTTTTTCATCGGCCTTGCGTTTCTATCCATATCGGCATTTTGGCAGATGTACGATAATATTATACCGTTAATCCTGCAAAACAGGTTCGGCCTTGCCGAGACCGCAACAGGGGTTGTGATGGCCGCAGACAATGTTCTTGCCGTCTTTCTGCTTCCGCTTCTCGGCGCCGCATCCGATAGGGTTAACACGCCGCTTGGTAAGCGCACCCCATTTATTATTGTAGGTACGGCAATAGCGGTTGTATTTATGCTAATACTGCCGGTTACCACCTCGCTCACCATGTTTGTTATAATGCTTGGGGCAACCTTGCTTGCCATGGCACTCTACCGCTCGCCGGCCGTAGCACTAATGCCGGATCTAACACCTAAACCGTTACGCAGTAAGGGTAACGCCGTAATAAACCTTATGGGTGCGGTAGGCGCCATGATAGCGCTTGTGTTTATATCTACACTTGTGCCGAAAACCGAAAACCCCAGCTACCTGCCGGTATTTATCGGTGTGGCTGTGCTAATGGTAGTGGCTGTAATAGTTCTTTTAATAACCACAAGGGAGAAATCGGTAGCGGCGCAGGTTGCAAAGGAGTACCCGCAGGAGGAGCCAAAACACCTAACCGAAAACGGCACCCTGCCGCCCGAGGTTAAAAAGAGCCTGTTTTTAATTCTTGCCTCTATATTCTTATGGTTCACCGCCTATAATGCGGTAACTACAGCCTTTTCGAGATATGCAACCAACGTATGGGGGCTGGAGGGCGGAAGCTTTGCCGATGCACTGCTTGTGGCAACGGTAAGCGCTATACTCTCCTACATACCTATAGGAATTATTGCAAGCCGTATCGGCCGTAAAAAAACGATAATTATCGGCCTTGTTTTTATGCTTATAAGTTTTACGGCGGCATTCGCCTTTACAAGCTATCACCCCATAATAAATGTAGGTTTTGCCTTTATAGGCATAGGCTGGGCGGCGGTAAGCGTTAACTCGTTACCCATGGTGGTGGAGATGAGCAAGGGCAGTGATATAGGGCGTTATACAGGCCTTTACTATACCTTTTCGATGTCGGCACAGATAATTACGCCGATACTATCAGGAATGTTGCTTGAGAACATATCCTATCGCACATTGTTTCCGTATAGTGTGGTGTTTACCGCGGCCGCAATACTAACCATGAGCATGGTAAAACATGGCGATTCTAAGCCGGGGCAGAAAAAACAGCTACTCGAAAACTATGATGTAGAGGACTAGTAAAAAGCTTTTTATTCTACAGTATTTTTAAGTTTACCTATTCCGCCTATCTCACACACAACCTCATCTCCGGAGTTTAGGAATTTTGGTGGGTCGAAGCCCATGCCTACACCGCTGGGGGTGCCGGTTGATATTATTGTGCCGGGGCGTAGTGTAATACCCTGCGAGAGCTCGCTAACTATATAGGGGATATCGAAGATAAACTTATCGGTAGAGCTATCCTGCCGTGGCTCGCCGTTTACAAAGCTTTTAACGCTGAAAACCGGTATACCGCTACCCTCCTGTGGCACTCTAATTACCGGCCCCATAGGGGTGAAGCCATCCATCCCTTTTCCGTAGTACCACTGGGTGTGGCGGCTTTGTAGCTCCCTTGCGGTTACATCGTTTAGTATGGTGTAACCGAAGATATAATCCTGCACCTTATCCGGTGCGATATTTTTACACTCCCTGCCTATAATTACGGCAAGCTCACACTCATAATCGAGGGTTTTTATCATGCCGCTGTAGGAGGGTATCTTATCCCCCTGCCCCGATGTATATGTTGCCCTTTTACCAAAATAAACCGGATAGTTATCCTTTACGGTAAAATCCACCCCTTTATACCGGCTACTCTCCTCTAGATGTGCCTTATAGTTTAGCCCAAGGCAGATAATATCCTCCCTCGGCCTAGGTATGGGGGAGAGAACCTTTGTTACATCATAAAAAAGGCCGGCCACCCCATGCTTTTGAGATAGGTTTCGGAGCTCCTGCTTTTCCTTTAGGGTTATGCGCTCGATAAGGGTTAGCATATCCTTAAAACCGAACCCGTTATCCCTAAGTGGTATAATCGTAAATTCATCCTGTGATAATACGCCGAGTAGCTCTTCTCCATTTTCAAGATATGTTAGTAGTTTCAAATTTATCTCCTAAACTATTCAAACGGTATCTACCCAGCGACACAGAATTTATCTACTACAAGAGTTTTAACCGCCTCGGTATCGATGTAAAATTCCTCATAGAGGCTGTTTGTAAATATCTCGCCCGGTAAACTGTACATCTCGCCGTTTATCTCATATCTTGCAACCTTATAGATAGGGATTAACGGTAGGTCGCCCTCGATATAGTTAAACGCCTCGGCGGCAATATTATAAAGAACATCTATTCGTGGATTTCTTAGCTGGTATTTGAATTTATCGTTAAGCGCATGCAATAGCTTTAGCTGCCGCTCCATCCTATCCTCGTTACCTCCTGTAACATTCGTATCTCGGTATCGAATAAACAGCTCTGCCATCTCGCCGGTTAGGTTAATAACCTCCCCCTCTATAAATGCGTGGTGAATATAGGTGTAATCCTTATCCATGTATACCTCCACCCCCGCCATCTCCTCGATAATAGGGACAATTCCATCCATCGAGATCGATATAGTATGGTCTATCGGCAGGCCGAACAACAGCTCACCTACCTGCTCTGCCATCAGCTCGCAACCGTGCTCCGGATTGCTTGCATAGTGGTATTGCATGGTAAGCTGCATGTTTGCGCTTGTTATAAGCTCATTATCCTGTGTAAATATATCTACCGTAACAATGGTATCGCGCGAGATTCTATATAGGTCTACTGCCTGTGTGGCATCGTTAATTACGAGCAGAATGATTGTATCGCTACGGCCGTTTTCGGCGGTGTTTTCGATAGATGTTTCGGTTTCGTTGTTTTCGATTCCGAGTAGAAGGATAGTAGTAATGTCAGGGTTTTTAAGGTACTGTGTGCCATCTATTGTTATATATTCCTTTTGGGGGTATAGCAGTATTATGGCTATACCGGCAATAGCTATTACCGGCAAAAGTAATAACAGCCCTTTTCTTTTCATCTAACCCTCTTGCAATACGGCAGACACTAAAAACCTCTCGGTTGTCCAGCTGCCGTAGCAGGTACTTAGCGTAATAATATTACTGTTCTCGGTTAACTCCACATCCTCTAAAAAGGTAGAGTTATCCTTATCGGCGTTTGCCTTTAAGGTTTCTATAAACTCTAAGGTTTTTGCACTATCGGTAGTGTCGTAGGTGTAGGCTATGTGCCTATCATCGTAGACTATAGCACTAAATATCTTGTATACCGATTCCCCCTCGGGGGTATGTATTATAATCTCGTCGTTTTCGAGTAAAAATTCCTCATCATAATAATACCTTAAATCACCGAACATCTGGCCATCCAGTGTATCATGCCCATAGATAATGGTGTTGCTATCGGTAAAATCGGTGCTGTTATAAAGCTCGGTATAGATGACACCAAATATACTATGGTTGCCATCGATATCTCTTCTTAGGTAGTATGTGTTATCGGTGGGGTGCTGTAATATTGGAAATGCAATGCTAGTATTGGGTATCTCGATAAAGGCGTAGACATCAGCGTTTTGCTCTTGTAGTTCGGCAAAATCCGGCTCTATCTCCTGCACTTCGGGCTGGGAGGAGGCAGGGGCGCTTTGCGGCTCGGAGGCTACCTGCGCTGCCGAGCTAACCACGGTAGAGGAGGGCGGTGTTGCCGGAACGTTGTTTAGCGAATCTAGCGCATATACCGTAAAGATACTTATACTTATAAGTATTGCTACAATAGATGCTATGATTATTATCTTTTTCTTTTTAGGTGTGTCTTTTTTCTGATTAAGCATATAAAATCTCGTTTCCCGATATGTCTGTGATTGTTTTAAACTGGTGAAAAGCAACCTCAAAAAGGGGGGGCTTTTCCAAACTAGCTCGATGGTTGCTTCTATTTTAACCTTTTATGGCGAATAAGTCAACTTTATTTTACATAATTTCGTTACTAACGGCGCTACAAAATGTTTTAAAGGCGATAAAAGAGCAACCCTAAGGTGCTCTTTTACCAATTAATTTAAACAGCATTTATTAACTGCTAATTCTATTTAGTTTTTTTGGATACTACAACACCTGTTACGCCTGCAAGGCCAAGTAGTGCCGCTAAGGTTAGTGCGCCTGTAGCAGAGGTGTTCGGGGATGTTGGTACTGCTGTGGTGGTTGTAGTAGTGGTTGTAGTAGTGGGGGTTGTTGGGGTTGTAGATGTTGCAGCAGTAACCGATAGCTTAACTATTGCAAAGGGGGAAAACCCTTTGTCAGTTGTGATAGATAGGGTTGTAGCTCCGGGGGTATAGGTATGGGGAACCATCGTCCAGCTACCGTTTACAAAGTGGAATACAACTATCCTCTCGTTAGCTGCAAGAGAGATAGGCTGTGTTAGAGTGATAGGGAATGTATAGGCAGTGCCGGATGGTAGTGCGGTTCCGCCTGCATCCTCTGCATGGAAATCGAACGGAACTACCTCTAGTATACGGCCTACATTCTCTGTGCTGGGAAGTGCCCCTTCGGCAAGGGTTGTAACTAGTGCTGTT
>CAYJOX010000131.1:0-5376 GCA_964371915.1 uncultured Oscillospiraceae bacterium | reverse complement strand
TTAGTTGAGACCAAGATAATGCTGACGGTCAGCAAAAAATTAAGCTCCATCTTCTTCTCCTGTTATTAAATTGTCTTTTATTATCATTTCAATTATACGCCTATAATTCTATCGATACAATGGTTTTTCGACAAGTTATATATTTTCGTAATAGATATTAGTTTTTACTCACTTATAACGATTAATACAGCAACATTCACAAATACAACACGATTTTATGTATAGTTTATACTGTGAATTGTGCGCATATTGACAATTGTTAATTTATATGGTAAAATATTGTCACTAAAACAAGGGATAGAATAGTGACCAGCGAAGAAAAAATAGAGATAATGGTTAAGCGTGCCGTAGCATATTTTGACGAAGGGTTAAACTGTGCAGAATGTGTTTTGAAGGCATACATAGATAGCGGCGATGCAACCTATAGCAGTGATATCATTGCACTTGCATCCGGCCTTGGATATGGTATTGGTAGGGTAGGCTATAACACATGTGGTGCACTTGTTGCAGCATGTATGGCGGTAGGCACAACCAAGGGGCGCAAAGATCCGTTTGAAAAACCGACGGTGCAACAACGCCATGATCAGCTTACGAACGATATTCTCCCAACCTTTGCCGATGTTTCTGACGGCTTTAGAGATGTTTTTGCAAGCAGTATATGTGAGGAGCTGTGTAAAGGCCTTACCGAGGAAGAAAAAAGAAGTGTCTGTAAGGATGCAGTTGAAATAGCAGCAGAGCTTGCTGCCAAAAAGATATTTATTGATTAAATGAGGCTGTCCTACTAAAAAGATAAACATTAATATTTTACAGAATTACCCCCGCCATCGGCGGGGGTAATTCTGTAAAATGTTTATTTAAACTAGTAGGGTTTTTATATTGTTGGGGTCATCACTATTCTTACTAAACCTATATCATGTGTTACCCATATTCCGTTATCCGTTTCATCTCCATTGCGGCGCCTTGTACATATCCAACTCCCCTGATCGTCTAGATACCCTTCCTCTACACTTAGATAATCCCATTGGCGAGTCATCATCCAATCATTTACGGCAAGGTTTGAGTTTAAAAAGGGCATATCTTCTTTAGGTATCAGCAAAAGCCTAAACCCTGCACCGGCAACAAAGAACTCATTTTCATCTCGTAGGTTTATAAATCCCCGCCCTCTTGTTTTTACATGTTGGGCTTGCTCCGGCCTTACGATACAATGCCGAGTGTCAAACCAAGCAAGGAAAGGATCTATCCGGCCATTACGCTCGGTGTATGAAACTACCCCTATGTATTTCCCTAAATCCAGAATGTCGCTTGTTGATGCCTCCTGCTGCAATATGGGTAGCATCCTGCCGTTTCTATCTGTAAACAAGGGCAGAGCCCCACCGACAATCTGCATACTTTTAACAAAATCGTCCGCCACCGAGGGTTCAAGGTGCCCTTCTGCATTAATGAGGGAGTCTATACCAAAGCTATGGTATCCCACACAGCTCTCACGGCAAACGGCGCTGAACATATTTAGCCCACCCATATTTGAAAGGGAGGATTCCGGTATATAAAGAGGATTATCATCACGATCATAACTGTCTATGATCTTTTCATATTTTTGCGGTGTCCCTACATAAATATCCGGAGCGATACAGTGAAGTGATGGCGCAAAGTGTCTCCATAGGCTAAGAACATTTGCAGTTGCACCTCCCGCTGGGTAGTTACTGCCTGGTATCTGCCAGTACATATCCTTTAGCCATACATTTGTATAGTAGGGGATATCATCGTATATAGCCTTTGCCCTAGTAGCGATATGCTCGTGGTAGGCGGCAAGATGGTAGGCTGTGAAATATTCTCCTGCGCGCATTCCAAATGCATTTTGCCACCCATCGATATTTTTTTTATTCTTTAGCCAATCCTCCCCAACATCGGCGCCGTTACCACTCTTTAGCCACTCCACCATGTTTTTAGGCAATGCGGAGTCGAAGAGATGCTGTGCATCTTCGCTATAATCACGATCCACCCCTATTATTCCAGGCTCGTTATTAATCTGCACCGCAATTACCGTTTTGGCCTCTGCATCGATTCGAGAAAGCTCCTTAACTAGCTCGCAAAATGCATTGCTATCGTCCTGTAGATTTTCATCGTTAAGTGGTGAAAGGCAGTTTACTTTAGTGCCCCCGCTGCTATGCACAAACCTTTTTCTATCTAGCTTTATCCATTGTGGCACATAGCGAGATGCACCATTTTTCCAGCTGCCAAACCAAAGTAGAACAACCTTTAGATTGTTCTCTCTTGCAACATCGATAATGTTGTGCATCTGGGTGAAATCATAGTTTCCTTTTTTCTCCTCTATACATTCCCACATAACAGGTGCGGCGAAGGTATTTGCCTTTATAAGCTTTAATGCAGGCATGGCACGCTCTATATCACCCTTGGTATATGAAGATGAGTTGTGTAGCTGCCCGCCGAAAGAAAAAAAGGGCTTATCGTTTACAAAAAACATAATATTATCCTCATTGTCATCTGTGTTAAGTTTAACACTTTATTGCGGCCGGATGTTTCTATTTACACAAGAGGAGCAAAAAAACACCTATCATGCAGTAAACTGCATATAAGAGGAAGATACTACATCCCTATTAGTTTTTTTAGCTCGGCAACATAACGGCGGCTAACCGATATTTTTTCGGGATAGTTAGCGAGAGAGATGTCGTAGGTGCTGTTAAACATGGGGTGAATCTCCTCAATCATATGTAGATTTACAAGAAAACTTTTATGACAACGGAAAAAATCAAATTCGGTCATTCTTTCTTCCCAGTATTTGAGGGTTTCTTTCGTTGTATAGCTTTTTTTCTCGGTAACTATATTTACATAGTTACCCTCGGCTGCAAAAAATAATATATCCAGAGGGTTAACGATAACCACATGGTCGTCATCGTGTACGAGGATACGGTTAAGCTTTGTCTTAGTAGCTTTAATCGCAGCCTCAATGGCGTTTTCCGTTGTTGGCACAGTTGCAGAGTTGATTAGTTTATCCATGGTTTTAGATAGGCGTGAGGACATTACCGGTTTTAGAAGATAATCCAGCGAGTTAACCTCAAATGCCTGTACTGCATACTCATCATATGCTGTAACAAAAACAACCTTTGTTCCACAACCACTTTGTAATATCTGTTTTGCCACATCAAATCCATTTAACACCGGCATCTCGATATCCAAAAACAGTACGGTAGGCTTACAGGATAACACCTCAACTAAACCCTTTAATGGGTCGGTAAAGGTGCCTACTATCTTTACATTCTCGTATCCGCCTAAAAGCCGAGAAAGGGTTTGTATTGCAAGCTCTTCATCGTCTATAATTATTGCCCGCATCTCCATCATGCTACCTCCTCACGGAACATCTGATCCCAGTTAATGGGGATAGAAAAGGTTATCTCGGTTCCCTTGCCAAGGGTGCTCGCTATATTCGTTATCTCTCCATTGTAGAGTTTTAACCTACGTATGGTGTTGCCTATGCCGGTTCCAAGCTCCGCTAAGTTTTTATTTTCTATCGCCAAACGTTTTGTGTTAGACATACCGTTGCCGTTATCCATAACAGTTACAACAATATAGCTATCCTTTTTAAAAACTGTAAGCGATACTTCGCCTCCGGTCTCGTTTTTAGATACACCGTGTTTCACGGCGTTTTCTACAAGCGGCTCGATTATTAGGGCGGGAATCATACATTCTTTTGCCGAATCCTCGGCCGATATATTATACCGAAGCCGATCAGAAAACCTTGTCTGCTCTACCCTAAGATAAGATTCTATTATCTCTACCTCCTCTGCAACCGATATTGCATGGTTACTGCGCCAGTATTGAAATTTACTGCGTAGGCACTGGCTAAAGTCTAAAAGTGTATCATGTGCACGTTGTGGGTCTACTAAACACAGCTGTGTTATCACATTAAGCGCATTGTATAAAAAATGCGGCTGTATCTGGGATTGCAACATCTGCACCTGAGATTTCAAAGCATCTTCAGATGCCGTTTTAACCTGAATGAGTGTTTTAACCTTTGCAATAAGCTGTTGCGGCATTACAAGATAATCTATACAATCGTTAACCCCTACCGTATATGCACGTTCAAGGTTAGCCTGTCTATCGTTTGGCATCATCATTAACACCGGAAGCTCAACAAAATTATACTTTTCTCTTATACGTAGGCAGATGTTAAACCCATCATCACCGAAAAGCTCATCTATCAGCACAAGGTCGTACCTTTCGGTTAGGTTATACTGATCTACATTATAGCTTTCAATATTAGGCGCATCTACATTGAAATTTGACTGTTCAAGTAGATATAATAAGGTGTTTTTATGTGCAGATTCAAGCTTTAAAAGCAATATTCTTTTTTCGGAGTAATCATAAAGCTGTTTGTCCATTCTTGTACCCATATCCCGTAAATAGCTAAACTTGTTTGCCTTTTTAACCGGTATTCTTAAAAGGTAATCATCTCTTAGCAGTGTGAACGTGACTATAACCGGCCTGTCGTCCGAGCCACCTATCCATATCCTCCCTCGATGTAGGTTAACCAGCTTTTTTGTTATAGCCATAGCGAAGCCGGTTCCGCTATAGTGGCCGTTAGACATATTGTTGGCCCCATAAATCGGCTCAAACATAATGCTTTTCGTATGTTTAGTTATTCCTACACCATCATCTACCACCTTAATCTCGGCATAAATGCCCTTTGTTTTAGCGGTTACTGTAATCACACCTTTTCTTGTATAGTTAATAAGTGTTACGATGATATTCCCTACAATCTCCTGAGCCCGAGCAGAATCCGCATTTACCGTAATGCTTTTAGGCACTGCATTTACAAGGTTAATCTCTTTTTTTGCATTGATGCTATCTATATGATCTATAACTGCCTGCACAATATCGTATAAAGATACTGCATGAGAGTTTAGGCAGATAAGCCCCTTGCAAAGGCGGCTGTATTCATCCATATCGCGCATGAACCCCTTCATCCTATACCCGTTTTCCTCAACAGCTTTGGCGGCAAGCTGTTGTTTTCTTGTAAGCGTAGTATCCTTTGCAAGAAGATTAGATATACCTATCATACTGTTAATGGGAACATAAAACCGCCTTACAAGCTCATCAGAATACTGTAGCTGCTTAAGCCGGTTTGCCCTTTGCATCGTCACAATAACTACAACAGCAACAAGTAGCATACAGGCAATTGTTGCGGATACAGCAATCCACTGCACATTCCTGACAATATTTTGATACATCTCCTCATCCGGAAGCGCCCTTAGCTGCCAGTATAAAAAGTAATCCATTATGAGCAATATAGGCAGGATAAAAACAAGTAGCCAAGCACTTTTAAATAACAACTTAAAGTTGAAATTTTCGTACATTACA
>CAYJOX010000130.1:4602-5404 GCA_964371915.1 uncultured Oscillospiraceae bacterium | reverse complement strand
ATGCTTTTTCCATTTTCTTACCTGTAATCTGCGATACAGTTTCATCTCACGCTCGCTGACATAAAACCGCCTTTTGGTATAATCGATTTTGTTGCTGTATTTTTTTTGGTAGACAAAGCCAACCATCAATCTCATAAAAAGGTGGTAAAAGATGGTGCCAAAGGTGATGGCAATAGTCTCGAAAGTGGCGATGTCAAACTGCTGATATATTAATATTGCTACCACCGTTATGACTGCCGATATTGCCGTGATGGTTTTCATAAGTAAAGGAATGTTGACACCTCTCTCGTGTTCGCCTTTTAGCTAAAGTTTCATCTAATAACAACTCATCTAGCAATCAATTGCAACATTCTAAAAGATAAAAGAGATGCGCTTGCTCGCATCTCTTATTAGGGTAGGGAAGGTTCTGTGAATATATTATATAGTTCTAATTTTTGTGCATTAAATTTCATTGGTTTGTCACCTCGCAAATTATAAAATCCTCCGTGCTTAATAACCCCCTGTCAGAATAAAAACTGCAACCACTCCGACAGATTATGCATTTTGTGATATTGGCGTGTGCGGGGGCTTCCTTTAACTATAAACCTGTATTAACGGTAGAAAGTAACAGACGATGAGTTATTTTAACCCCTCAATACTTTTCGATTAAAAATCCTGTTTTAACAGGTTTAGATTAGATAGCTAGATAGATGATTAATCTATCTTTATCTTCGAAATTAATATTATTGCAAATATTTGCGTAATCCTCGCAACGAAATTTATTGATCATCCTGTATATCTTCGGTAAGTTTCACAGATTTAG
>CAYJOX010000130.1:0-4592 GCA_964371915.1 uncultured Oscillospiraceae bacterium | reverse complement strand
GTGTTTGCCACAGCAATCACCATCTGTATGATGCTCGAGGTTTTCCTCTGGGTGATGATGATTATTATGCCGGCCACAACATTTATGCCCCGGTTTATTTGTACCACCACACCCTCCGTGAAGCTTTAGCTCTGCAAACTTGTCTGTCATTTTTTTACTCCTAAATCATTAATAATCGAATAACTCCATGCAGGCCACTGTAGGTGCCATACTTCCTTTTTCTATGGTGGCAGTATCACCCATAAAGGCAGCTTGGTTTGACGATATCTCGCTAATCATGCTTTTGTAAAATGCAAAAACATCACTATTGTAATATTCCTCATACTCACAGTTTTGCAACGGAACATTAAAATCGAGAGTTATAAATCCTTCGCTCTCCAGCCTATCGAGCATTGCTCCCGTTGTTTGAATTTTCTCGAAAGAATCGGTGACACTCTCGATATATGCAGGGGATAATGATATTTTCTTAAACGTTGGGTTTTCACTGCTAAGCATTATAAACTGTACCATCGGCAAAAATTGATGTGCCACAAGGTAGGATAAAAACTCTCGTTCCTTGCCCTTAAGGCTATCTAGCGAAAGTTCTGTGCCGGGGTCTTTAGGAACAAATATCTCGGTACGCCGTACCGTGCAGGCTGTTTGCTGGTTAGCTTTCATCGGGCAAGAACATTTTTCACAACCGCAACCACTGTTCTTATTCATATCAACCTCATTTTCATAGCTTGTAAGTTAAAATCATTGTACGGTTTTTGCTGTCGGCAACCCACATTGCAACCCTTGTGAATAACTTTAGCTTGCCTTTTAGCTGCTCTCCTGCCTTGCCAAAAAAGCCACAGATCGATACTAGCTCGGTAGATGATTTTTTTGCAAAAACCTGCGGGTCGTCGATGCAAAAATACATCATGGCATTGTTGTTGCCGGTCTTTTTTACATAGTTTTGTGCATATTTTAACCCGACAGAGTTGGTAGCATCAAAAAGCAGTAAAGCATTAGCAAATTCGCCCTTAAGTTTTTTAATAAGGGCTAACACGTCGGGTTCTTTAAAATATTGAAACACCCCTGCAACCACAAACATTGTTGGTTGTGTACAATCGATATGCTCAGCAAAGTTCAGATTGGTTGCATTGCCTGCGATTAAGGTTTCGTTTTTAAGCTTGCCTAATATTTTTTCCCTGTTTTCTATGACAGAGGAAAAATCTACCTCGTAAAAATGTGCGTTCTGTGAGATGGATTCAAGCCGCCAAGCCATAGTCTCAAGGCCGCATCCGATACAGACAACGTTGCAGCTATTGTTTGCGGAGATAAAGCTGCTTACAGCACTATCCATCATTACAGCGCGGGAGGCCGATGCCATAAAAGAATATTCACTGCTCTTGTGTGATATGGATTGTAGGGAAAGAGCATCTTGAAGAGACATAGCTTTTTTATCACAAAAATATTCCGGGAATTTTTTGGATATCTCTATACGTGCAATCAGTGGGATAAATAGTGTATCCTCTACACCATTAAAAATATTTTCCTGCATTTTCATTCCTTTTTAAATGTGAGTTAGTAATAACTAACATATTTAAAATATCATTTTTTTATTCTTTTGTCAAGTTGAAATTTATCCTATCACAAGTAACCTTACCCCTATTCCAACAAGTACAATACCGCCGATGACCTCTGCCCTGTTATTAAGTTTTGTGCCAATTTTTTCGCCTAATCGCACGGCACCAAAACACATAAAGAAGGTGATTATTGCAACCAGTAGCACCGAAATAAGCACAAAATCCAACCTCTCGTTACCGAGAGTAACCCCAACGCTAAGGGCATCTATACTAGTGGAAATTCCCTGTACCATCATTATCTTAAAGGTTAAATTTTTGGTTTTTGCATTGCCCTCGGGACATTGTTCGTCGAACTGTGTCGTTCTTACTCCGTCTAAAAACATCTTTGTACCCACACATAAAAGCAGTATAAAGGCGATTATATGGTTAAAACGAAACAGCTCATCCGGCAAAAGGCCTATGCCAAGATAGCCGATTAGCGGCATAACACCCTGAAAAATGGCAAAGGGGATTGCTATTTCCAGTGATCTAAGTATGTTAGGGCGGTATACAAGTCCGTTTGTTGTGCAAACACAGCTTGCATCCACGGCAAGCCCTACGCCGAGTAGGGCGATTTCGAATATCGTCATATTGCAGTTCCTTTCACCTTAATTATATCAAAATGCTTGCCGTTATGACAAGCATTTTTTATAATTTATTTTGCAAGCTCCCATGATGCCGCAGTGGTGCGCTTCTCCCATAGTTCTTTGTAAAGGCCACCGGATGCAATCAGCTCCTCATGCGTGCCCTGTTCGTGTATTTCACCGTCATTAACCACAACAATATTATCTGCATGTTTAATACTGGAGAGTTTATGCGCAATTACTATCAAGGTTTTTTTCTTAACAAGCTCGTTGATAGCCTCCTGAATATACCTTTCGTTGTCAAGGTCGATGGAGGCGGTTGCCTCATCTAGCAGGATGATGGGTGCATCCTTTAAAATTGCCCTTGCGATGGAGATACGTTGTTTTTCGCCTCCGGACAGAGAGGAACCACCACTTGTCACCACCGTATCAAAGCCATCCGGTAGTGCCATAATGAAATCATAGCATCTCGCCTTTTTTGCCGCCTCGATAATATCCTCTTTGCTTGCACCCTCTTTGCCCAGTGCAATATTATTATAGATAGTATCATTAAACAGATAAACCTTTTGAAACACCATGCTGATATGCTTATAAAGCTCCTCGGTGCTTATCTTGCTGATCTCTACACCTCCGACAGTAACCGCTCCGGAGTTAACATCCCAAAACCTTGCAATAAGGTTGGTTATGGTGGTTTTACCACCGCCACTCCTACCTACAAGTGCCGTCATCTTGTTCTGTGGAATTTTTAGGTTAACACCCTTTAGTATCTCCTTTTCGCCATAAGAAAAACGTACATCTTTAAACTCGATGTCGTAGCTCTCGATCTTGGTATCCTCAAACTGCTCATCTATTGCCCTGATTTTAGAGAGATCGTCATATCTGTCAAGCGCCGCCTTGGACATGTTGAGAAGTGAGACCTGCATACCTATCGCATTGATTGGGGCAAATGCACCCATAGAAAAGATAATAATCATGATCATATAGGGTAGCAACTCGGCAGAATTACTTCCGCTGTAAGCACTCATGGCGACAACCGCAGCGGTACCAAGCCCTGTAAGTGAGAGTATGGCAACAACATAAGGAACGGCAACCTTTTCAAATCCTATGTTTAATACTTTTGCTCTTTTGAAGGCGTTTTCAGTTTTAGAAAAACGCTCACCCTCTAAATTAAATGCCTTGATAACAGGCATGCCGCTAACATACTCTATAACTGCTTCGGCTAAATCTTTTGTAGCCTCACGCTGTTTTTGCCCCTCCACTATCGTCTTGTTGTAGTATGCTCTTAAAACGAAATACGAGGCAATGCTCATAATAATATAGATAATTGATAGGCTCGGATTGACGACCATCAAGGTTAATATTGATACCGCAATGCTAAAAAGTGATGAGGTGAGGATGCCCATCGCACCCATTCCGTACTGTTCGATAAAGCTAAGGTCGTTTGCAAACACTGCCGTGAGATTGCCGACATTATTATCGGAGAAAAAACCCATCTCAAACCGCTTCACACGCTCACCGGTTAATAAGCGTTGCTCGGCAAAGGTGAAGATACCCATGCCTTGTTCTAATATGTTGTTAATATACTTTAATATAGTTCTGACAACAACCCCGACAACTAACACTACAAGCAGTATCAGCCATGTGTTATCGGTAAGGCTGCCGCTAATTATTGAATACAGCGCATAACCTATGGCGAAAACCGGAATGTTCGCTAAAATTCCATCTACAAAGGAAAGGAAGTAGGATGCAATAATTTTTTTGCGACGCTCGCCCGAGAGCCTTAAAACACCTTTTATTAAGTCAAACACTATTCATTACCCCCGATAGTCCACTCTACCGCTTTTACACTCTGCTCCCACAATTTTTTGTAGCTTGATGAGATAGTAAGTAGCTCATTATGCCGCCCCTCGGCTTCTACATTTCCTTTGTTTATTACGACAATATTGTCCGCCTTTGTTATGGTGGTTAGCCGGTGGGCGATTACGATAACGGTTTTTTCTTTAAGTAGGTTAGAGAGGGCTGTCTGGATTAAATCCTCGTTTTCGCTGTCGGTGTGTGCTGTGGCTTCATCTAAAATTACTATCGGCGCATCTTTTAACATAGCCCTTGCGATGGTTATGCGTTGACGTTCACCACCCGAGAGCTTACCGCCGAGTGTGCCGACATTTGTGTCGTAACCATTTTCAAGGGATGAAATAAAATCATGGCAGCAGGAATTTTTGCAGGCGATTATAACATCCTCTTTCGTTGCCCCCTCTTTTCCCATTAAGAGGTTGTTCATTATGCTGTCGTCGAATAAAATATTATCCTGTGAAACATAAGAGATCATCGACATGAGTTTTTCGCTTGTGAATTCTCTTATATCGGTACCGCCTACCGTAATTCTACCGTCCGATACATCCCAAAAATGCACTATTAA
>CAYJOX010000129.1:0-5548 GCA_964371915.1 uncultured Oscillospiraceae bacterium | reverse complement strand
TAAGTATGTAGATATTCCTATAGCAATATATGAGTGCAAACCTGATAGGGTTATTGCAACCTCTATGCTTGGCAATATTTTGGAGTTTACCAAACAGCAATCTGCACATTACCACGAAAACCCTACCGAATTTTTAAAGTTTATCGATAGCATAATGGCTACCCCCTATGCAAACGAGAATGATGTATACAGCTACAATGCAAGGTCCGGACAAAGGTTTTTAATAGTAAAAAAGTATAGCGAGAATCATCGCGATTGGGGTATTGTTCATGATGTAACTCAGGATATACGAGACAAGCAGAGCATAATGCAGGAAAGAGATATAGATTTTCTAACCGGCATTTATAATAGGCGCGCATTCTTAGAAAAGGTCGATCTGCTTTTGCAAAACCCTAAGGATGTAAAATCTGCCGTTGTAGTGATGATGGATCTGGACAATCTTAAATATGTTAACGATAGCTGGGGGCATGCCTATGGCGATGCCTATATCTGTGAGGCCGCAAACGTCCTATCCTCATTCAGCTACAACGATAAGCTTATAGCAAGGCTAAGCGGTGATGAATTTGCAATAATGCTGTATGGAATAGACGATGAAAAGCTACTTCAGGAACAGGTAGAGCTGTTGGCACAGGATTTTAAGGCCTCACATATTATCGATCCGGATGGCAACACCTTTAATCTAAACATATCGGGTGGATATGCCTTTTATCCGAGACATGCCGATAATTTTAGCGATGTGCTACACCTTGCAGACCAGGCGATGTATGAGGTGAAAAGAACAGGCAAGGGTAGGTTTATAATCTACAAAGAATAATTCTAGTGGTTATGTAAGCCCTAGTTACATAAAAAACCGTTTGATCAACAAACGGTTTTTTATTGCGCCTCTATGCATTCCTTGCAAGGCTGTAAAGCCATCGAACTATCCTGCCGCTATCGGCTGGCCGGACCGACTGCACAAAATCAAACATATCCTGCTGCGTAAGGGGTGGGTTGATTGATTTGTGAAAATCAATCAATAGCCTAACCAGCTCTTCACGCCCTTTTTCTCCCACTATACAGCAGAGATACAGTGTTTGATTGCGAAGGTGGCCTGATTCAAACTTAATGTTCTTTAGCATATCAACTGTATCTCGGATGTAGGAATCACGGTTTTTGTCTAGATGTGAAGATAACGATCTTTCGATATCGGCACGGTTGATCCCAAGCCGTTCGTACTGTTCCGGCGGTGCATCGTTTAGTTCCATCTGCCTTACAAGCTCAAGCAGCATATAACGCTCTACCTTTGCATCCTCTATAGGCATTAGCTGCTGTGGGTCCTTTTGTAGATCAAACAGTTTTGTCCCCTGCATATAGCGGTTTAAAACTGGATTATCGCACGGTATCTTAAGTGTTTTAAGGCCTTTTGTAAAGGAGAAAGGTTCAGATAATGTGGCGCCGCCCAGCTCCTGCGGTGTGAAAAATGTAGTCATATGCGTCGGAATTAAGGTATACTCATTCAGCGGTGTGTTTTGTTGATTTGCCTGGCCTCTCATATAAAGGTAACGTCCGTCTGTTATATTTACCTGGCAACCAAAATAGCCAAACAGAATGCTTTCGTGTAGGATAGCATCATCATTCTGCAACGCCTCTTGAAGGGCAACACCCTGCATATCCTTGGTAGGCGCTATTTTAAAGTGTTTAAGTAATGTAGCGGGGATATCTATTGTTTGAGATATTGTTGCGCAGCGCTCACCCTTCCTGTTGCTTGCCGGATCCCAGATGAAAAAAGGCGTATTCGCTACCTCGTTATAGGTCGGCGCGTTGCTCTTGCTCCACCACCCCTTCTCTCCAAGTAGAAAACCGTGATCGGTATTTACTATAAGCATAGTGTCTTGCCAAAGGTTTTGGCGATCAAACTCATCCAGTATCTTTCCGACCAGATCATCACACATAGATAGTGTTGCAAAATATTGTATTAATGAATCGTTATACTCACCCTCTGTGTAATGCCCCTCTCCGGTTGAATGATATGGCAACCAAGACATCTGTTTTAGGACATCATCACTGCTATACATATCAATATATTTTTGGGGCACGTCATACGGCTCATGTGGATCAAAACACTCTAGCTGTAAAAACCAATCATCATCGGTGCCGTTTGTTTTTAAAAAATCAACAGCGGCCATAACCGATCTTTCGCCGGGGAATCCTCCTTGTTCCTCGAACAAGGTTCTGTTGGCTTCACACTGTCTGTAAGCTCTTTTCCAACCTGCATCGGCGTGCTCGTGCGGGCATTTTACATTTCGTAATAACCTAATATCGGCAGACCAAAGATCATCCTGCTGGCCGCGTATAAATTCATATGTGCTGTACCTGTTGTGGTAGGTGGCTCCACCATCCTCCCAGTAATGCAGATGATCGGTTATCAGGTGAGTATGAATACCGGATTTTTTTAACATCTCCGGCATAGAGTCGTCAAACGGCTCTATCGGCCCCCAGCTACGGTGTAAAAAATTGTATCGTCCGGTATGTAGCTCTCGGCGTGCCGGAATACAGGGCATACTGCCTATATAAAAATTATCAAAGGTTACAGCGTTATCTGCAAGTCGCTCAAAGTTCGGCATTATAGCACTGCCACCATAGCTAGGCAAGAAATTACGGCACAATGTATCGAACATTATCATTACAGCTTTCATGTCATATTGATCCTTTTCCAGTAATGCTCATCTAAGCCCAGTCGCTCAAACTGCTCTGCCGGCGCTCCATATAGTTCCATTAGTGATATAAGTTTAGCCTTATACCTCTCGTTTAGCCGGCTATCCGTTATAGGAGATTGTTGCTCGTAGTCCTCAACAATGTTATAAAGCCTATCCTCACCGGTATATCGCAGGCTCTTATCGTTCTGCCAAACCTTGTCTATAGGTAGTTTATAAACCGGTAAATTTGTGTAGTCGAGATAATGCCCGCACTCTATTAATTTAAAGTATTCCTCATTTGCAAACTCCGCCTTAAAGGTAGATGGTGTTGCAGTATATGCATATAGGGGGCTGTTATTCGGCTTTTCATGTGCCTTCATAAACACATGTCTGCCGTCTGTCATATTTACATTAAGCCCAAAAACCCCAAACAGAAGCTCCACCCGTTCTTCACCCTTTTTTCCATGTAATATCGGCACCAGTGAGCGCCCGTGTAGCTGCCCACTGGGTTTGAACCCATATAGCTCTGCCAGTGTTGGATATATGTCTATAAGTTGAACCATCGCATCGCTGCGCGCCGCTTTTTTTTGCCCGGGAAGATGTATAAACAAAGGGATGTGCGCAATCTCCTGATACATCGGCATGACATTTTTGCCGGTGTAACCATGCTCGCCTAACAGATGCCCGTGGTCGGTAGTAAGGATTATACAATAGTCATCCATTCCACCGGTTTCTTCTATCGCCTCCAGCAGTTCGCCTAAACAGCTATCGGTGTATGAAAGTATCGAACGGTAGCTATCGCCCAGCTGTTTGATTGCCTGTTGTGGTTCTGTAACCTCGTTGTAGGATGTCCATATAAATTCACCATTGCCACCATTCCTATCAGCAACCTCCTGTGGAACCTCAAACGGTTCATGTGGCGAAAAGCCCTCTACCATAAGTAGGAAATCATTACAATCTGCATTGTCCTTTAGCCATTTTGCGCTGTTCTCGAACAACGTTTTAACCGGAAAAGCACCCTCGGCAATAAATTTTTTTCTGTTTTGTTGGTATTGGCTACTGTGTACACCATATTTAGCAGTATCGTTAGCGGCTAGATCATTCTCCGCGCTATAGCCCGCAAGGCCGGGATACTGCACACGGCGTGGGGACGAAGCAACACTCGCCCAACAATCATTCTCCTGCCCCCTTATAAAATCCCATGTGTTGAAGCATTGACAATAGTGTTCGCCACTTTTTTCGAAATAGTGGTAATGATCGGTTATCATATGTGTAAAGATTTTTTTAGCTCGCATATCCTGTACAAAGGTATGGTCGAATGGCTCTAGCGCTCCCCATGGTCGCTCTAAAAATTCAAGCCTACCGGTAAAAAGGTCTCGGCGTGCCGGCATACAGGGGGCAGAGCCAATATAGCAGTTGTTAAATACAACGCTTTGATCGGCAATTTTTTGCATGTTCGGGGTTGCAACATCTCCGCCATACATGGGCAGATGTTTTCTAATAAGTGTATCTAAAAGAATAACGATAGTCTTCAATTTTATGTCCTCCTAAAACCCCTTATCCTTTAATGCCGCTTGTTGCAATGCCGTCTACAAAGGAGCGCTGTGCAAAAAGGAATAATATTATAAGCGGTATCATGGTTAAAAATGTAGCCGCCATAAGTAGGTGCCACTGCGTTTCGGTATCGCTTCTAAAGGCGGATAGTGCAAGCTGTACCGTCATAATATCATCTCCGGCCGTTGTTATTATTAGCGGCCAGGTGTATTCGTTCCAGGTTTGTGTTGCTTTTAGGCAGGCGAGCGTTGCAAATATTGCCTTGCTTAGAGGCATATAGACATGGACATATGTGCCTATCCGGCTTAGGCCATCTATCTTAGCGGCATCGTCAAGTGCTGATGGGAAGTTTAGATAGTGTTGGCGAAACATGAACACCCCAAACGAGCCGGCTATATAGGGCATTAACATTCCGGCATAGGTGTTTACAAACCCTGTACCACCTGCGCCAAATATATCGTTGCCGCCTGCAAGCGGAAAGTTCTTTAAAAAGATGAAAAGTGGTAACATAGTAACCTGTTGAGGTATCATCATCCCGATAAGCGATATGAAAAAAAGGATAGTAGCCCCCGGGAATTTAATACGTGCAAAGGCATAACCCGCAAGTGAGTTTATTACAAGGCTTACCACAATTGTAATAACGGTAATTAATATCGTATTATAAAAGTACAAAGGCCAGTCGCCCACCCCCATCGCCTCGACAAAATTACTAAGGTTAAAGCTATCCGGCAATAATGATAGTTCGGGTTCCATAAGTTCGGCAGGGGTTTTCATAGCCGTTACTATCATTATATAAAAAGGAAACAGCATTGCAATAGATAAAAGTAGGAAGACGATGGATAGTATAGTATTGTTTACTCTAGTTCTTTTCATTAACATAATAATACTCCTTCTTCCCTTAAGCTTCCAAATCGGTGCCACGGCTACCGTATTTATAGTTTATGAGTGTAATAACGGTAATGGCTAAAAGCAGTACAATACTCATTGCTGCTGCATATCCCATCTCAAACTCACCGAAGGCGCGTGTGTATATCTGGTGAACAACGGTGGTAGTTTTGTTTGAAGGGCCTCCGTTTGTCATAATCTGAACCTGTTCAAACACCTTAAAGCAGTTTATTGTACCGGTAACAAACAAAAAGAATGTTACAGGTTGAAGCATAGGAATGGTTATATATCTTAGCTGGCTCCATGCACTAGCACCATCTATCCTTGCAGCCTCGTACAGGTAGCCGGGAATAGACTGTAGGCCGGAGATATAGATAACGACATAGTAGCCGAGAGTCTTCCAAACACTTACAAATATTATACAAAACATTGCA
>CAYJOX010000128.1:0-5548 GCA_964371915.1 uncultured Oscillospiraceae bacterium | reverse complement strand
CTCTCTTTCGAGGATATGTCGGAGCTCAAGCGCCATACGTTGATACCGTTTTCCACCCACCCCTGTGACCTACGATATGCAATTACAGCAGGCGGTGCACCGGATAACTTTGTAGGGCACCCCGCACTGTTTGGTGGGATTATGAATACAATGAGATTCATAGGTGCATGCGAGGAGATGGGAAAAGGATTTTGGTTTTATAGCGGTGATGCAGGAATTGCTACCTCGGCATATATGCACCTTGCCGCTGCAAATGCAATTACCTATGAACCAAGCCAGGCGTTGTTCAGGTGGCAGTATATTGATGTAATAGAGGAAGGGCCGTTCCAGATAAAGAATAATGCGGTGCGTGTTCCGGATAAACCAGGGCTAGGTGTAACCCTAGATAGAAAAAATCTAAAAAAATGCTATGATCACCTTATTGAAAATGGCCCATGCACAACCTACTATAACTTTAACGGTGGGTCTAACTATCAAAGGTTGCCTTGCGATTTCCATTTCAATAGTATCTAACTACTGTCTAAAATGCAATCAATTGCCTATATGATAAAAGCACCTTTTAGGTTACCGCAACTATGGTTAAGTAATAGGTGCTTTTATTGTTTTATTACAACTACAATTCTGAAGATGGAGAGTAAAAGTGGAGTTAACATATAAACCGCTCACAGGGTTACAGCTACAAACTATTATTAATGCAGCATTGGAACTGCTTGTAAAATATGGCATAGAGATAGAGTCGCAATGGGCGTGTGAACTATTTTCGGAGTTTGGTTGTACCGTAGATAATAAAACCGTTAAAATACCGCGTAAAATCATCTTGAATGCGCTAAAAACCGTGCCTAAAGAATTTACACTACATGCGAGAAACGAAAAAAATAACCTGCGGGTAAAACGCGGGAGCCCCCCTGTGATGATACCGGCCTGTGGTGGTATATATATAAGGGATGAGAATGGGGAGAGGAGAGCGTCCACAAAGCAGGATTTTATTAATCTATTAAAGCTTTGCCATGTAAGTGAAATCTGCAATGTAACATGCTCAACCGTTACCTATCCCGGAGGGTATGATACTAAAGAATTGTTTCCGTGGCAGATAGCCACGGCCCTTGCTGTATCGGATAAACCGTTATATATGCATAGTTCAGATGCCGATATAGCCATAACCGGAATAGAGATGGCAAAAAAGGTGACAGGTAGGAACGATGTTTGTGTTGCTATGGGCAATGTAAACAGCCTCTCCCCGATGAAGTGGGATGAGACAATGCTAAACACACTTAAAGTTTTTGCACAACAAAAACAACCGGTTGTAATAGGCTGTTGCTCCCTTATGGGTATAACCTCCCACCTGTTTCTCGAGAATACACTTATTACAAATGTTGCAGAGGTGTTAACGGGAATAACGATCAGCCAGCTAATAATGCCCGGGGCACCGGTCATTTTTGCAGGGACAAGCGGGGTGGCTAATATGTCAAACATGCAGCTATCTTTAGGTGCGCCGCAGACCGCAACCTATGCTGCGGCTATAGCCCAGATCGGCGAATATCTTGATATTCCGCATAGAACTGGCGGTGCGCTTACCGATGCCAAGGAGATGGATATGCAGGCAGGGTTAGAGAGTAGCCTGATGTTGCTTACCACTATAACGGGCGGTAGCAGTGTTGTGTTGCACTCGTTAGGAAGTATGGAATGTTTTAACAGTGTAGATTATCTAAAATGGATTATGGATGAGGAGATAATAGCCAGAATAAGGCTCATGACACAGACAGTGCCGGATATATTGGGCGAAGCGGTAGATGTATGTGGGAATAACGGCACGGATAGCTATCTTGAACATGATGATACGCTAGATTGTTTTCATGAAAGATTTTATAATCCTCCGGTTTCGGATAGCAATGCATTTGATATATGGAATATACAGGGCCTTAATAATATTGAAAAAGCAAAAAAAATATATCATAAAATGTTAAATGGGTATATTGAACCGGATTGTAGCGAGAATGTTAAGGAGCTGTTAAAGGAATATATTAACTTGATATAGAGAGAATAAAACAGCTACCATCAAAAACGATGGTAGCTGTTTTCTATTCAAGCTCTATATAGTTTTGGTTGAAAGCCTGTCTGCCTATCATCAGCAATATGGCAAAGCAGGATGATAATAAAAATAGAAGCACCATAAATAATTTGCCCATAAAGGCCATCCTTTCTATATTAAAATTTAGTTTAATAAGGGACAACAATAAAATTGCCATACCCATTTTTTTCTGCAAAAGCACAGCCATGGCCGGCCATTGATGGCTTGTGTATATAAAGGCCGGCTGCAAAGGTGTTGCCGGCTGCCGCCGTAAGCCCGATAGCAGAGCAAAGATCTTGATTTATAAAAAATTCGGCGCCCCAATAATATCCCTGGTTATCATCTCCGGAAATATAGCTAACTGCCGGCGCATCAAGCTTATGCAGGTCGGCTGAAACTGATTTAAAAGCAAGTAGATCAGTATTGTTTCCAAACTCTATGTTTAATGCCGTCTGAAAGTCGGTAGTAAAAGATAATGAAACTCTATGGGATGCCTTTTCCACCGTCTCAAATACCTTAACCCCTACTGCAAAGCCTTTATCGATACAATATATTCTTGCATAGCAGTAGATGGGGTCTATATCGCCATTAAAATATTTAACCTTAATTGCACCAAGAGTATCAAATTCTATTTTAGAGCGGCTCTCGGTTATTAATACGGCCATTAATACCTCTTTGAGTATCGTCAATTCTTTTATATTTAATAACATTTTAACATATTATTTTTGTGTTTGCAAGCTGTTTGTACAAATATACAGGGGACGCTATGTTGTATATTGCAATTTTTCCTGCAAAGTAGTATAATTATAGTATAGGTGTTTGGGGGTAGGATATGGCAAGGGTGGCAAGGCCGACAGAAAAGGATGCAATATATCATATATTGATTACCGGGTGCAGTGAGAATGAACTCTTTAGAGATAGTCATGACTACAAACAGCTACTTGCTATTCTTGGTGATCTTGTAAAAGCCGAGTATGTAGGGTTATATTGTTACTGCATGATGCCAAGCCATGCTCATCTTGTATGTAAACCGCAGGGAAAAGAACTTGCACAGTTTATGAAGATATTAACAGGCCGCTATGCAAGCTACTATAATAAGCGATATAAAAGGGTAGGGCCGGTGTTCGCAGGAAGGTTCAAGAGTGAAATTGTGCCGGATGATAGCCGCCTTAAGAAACTTATCCGTTTTATTATACAGGATCCCGTAAGGATGAAACTGTCGGTGCTTGCTACCGATTATCCGTATAGTAGCGCAATGAGCTATATTTTGCCGGAAGGCCCGCTTGTAGACATTGGATATGTTCTTAATTTATTCGATGCTAATTACAGCGTTGCAAAGGTGAAATATATTAAAGATGCCGGAAACAGGGCGGCGGAGTGGTTTATGGATGTAGATGCATCATCAAAGCTAAAGATTCAGCACCGCCTTGATGTAGAGCGGAAATGCTGGAAAGCACTATCGGACGAGCTTGGGCTATTACCGGCAGAGCTTCAACAGCAGGAGCTAGCGGTTAAAAAGAAAGCCGTTAAAATTCTACGCAAGCAGGGGGCAACAATAAAACAGATAATGTTACTGACAGGATGTAGCTATTATACTGTACAAAAAATATCCGCTCAATTTCACAGCGATTTCACAGTAAAGGAATAACTTTATCTTGAAGTTTTGCTTTTTTGTGATATACTTATAATGGTAAGAATTAACCTTTGGGAAAACAATGTCTAATAATACACTTTTTGAGTATATAGTACGTGCAATAGTACTGTTAACCGCTATTCCGATACATGAGTCTGCACATGCTTTTGCAGCATCAAAGCTCGGTGATAATACCGCTAAATATCAAGGCAGAATATCCATGAACCCTGCGGTTCATTTCGACCTTATCGGTAGTGTCTGCATGATAATAGCCGGTATCGGCTGGGCAAAACCGGTTCCGATTAACCCATACAACTTTAAAGGTAACCGAAAGGTAGGGATGGCAATTTCAGCAGCGGCAGGCCCGCTTTCAAACCTTTTAATTGCGTTTGTATCTATTGTTTTATATAAAGCATTTTTGTACTCCGGCGGGTATGACCCCAGCAATAGCCTGCTTAATACATTTACCATTATTTTTAGTAGTATGGCATACATTAATATTGCACTGGCAATATTTAATCTAATACCGATACCGCCTTTTGATGGCTCGCGTATCTTTAACCTGTTTTTACCGGATAGTTTCTATTTTAAGGTAATGCAGTATGAGAGATATATTTTTATCGGCCTATTTTTACTTCTTGCTACCGGTATACTTTCAAGGCCCTTGAGTATAGCTACGGGCGTTATTTTTGGATTGTTGAATCAACTTACAGGTTTTGTAGATATATTCTTTGAGATGTTTATCTTATGACAGAGCTAACCTTTAAGGCAAAAGACTTTGAGGGCCCGCTCGACCTACTTTTAACGCTTGTGGCTAAGAAAAAGATGAGCCTTTTTGATGTCGATCTAATTGCATTGATAGACGATTATCTTGTTGCAGTTAAGGATATGCAGGAGCGAAGATTAGAGCTTGCCAGCGAGTTTATAGAGATGGCCGCACAGCTTGTTTACCTTAAATCGTTACATCTGTTGCCCAAAAGTGATGAGGGGGAGAGATTAAAACAGGAGTTGACCGGACAGCTAATTGAATATGCATTATGCAAACAGGTTGCCGTGCAGCTTGGATGCATGAGGCAGGGTATATTCCATGCGGTAAGAGAGCCGGCGCCTTTTACACCGGACTGCACATATAAAATAAGACATAGTATATATGAGCTTGTACATGCGCATAAGATGGCTATGGGTAAAGGCATAAAGCATATGCCTACCGAACAACAATTTGACCCAATTGTTACAAAACCGATAGTCTCGGTCTCCTTACGAATAAAAGACATGATAGGACTCCTTAAAACCGGATCAAAACGCCTTGTTGATTTTTTTAGACGAGGAGAGGATAAAAGCCGCTCGGTTGCAACATTTCTTGCTGTGCTAGAGTTGCTACATGCCGGCAACATAAGCCTGAGCGATACCGGCGGTGTTATATTAAACAGAAGAATTGATGATGATAGGGGAGACGAAGTTGGACATTAACCAGTATAAAGGTGCGCTTGAAGCGATGCTGTTCGCCTGTGGCGAGCCGGTTGCGGCGCCGAGGCTTGCAGAGATACTGGATGTAGAGGCTACTGTTGTAGTAAAGCTATTAAACCAGATGAAGGATAGTTACAGCGAGCAGGGCAGAGGCGTTGTGTTACTACAGTTTGATGACCGCTTTCAGCTTGCAACTAATAACGCCTATTCATCCTTTGTGACAGAGATACTTGATCGCCGCCGAAACGTACCTCTTACTCAATCCGCCCTTGAAATTCTTGCTGTTATTGCATATAACCAACCTGTTTCAAGGTTGTTTGTAGAGCAGGTTAGGGGGGTGGATTCAACTTCCGGCATTACCGGGCTTGTAAATAAAGGGT
>CAYJOX010000127.1:1890-5650 GCA_964371915.1 uncultured Oscillospiraceae bacterium | reverse complement strand
TACGGCGGCACCCCTTACACCCAGCTCCGGCGCACCAAACCTGCCAAAGATAAACATATAGTTAAAGAATACGTTTATAAAAAGGGATATGCTGTAGACCACAGCCGATGCCTTTACCGATTCTACGGCACGTAGGCAGACGATAAAACAGCTACTACTGCTAAAGAACACAAAGGAAAGGCTTAAAAGTTGCAGATATTCGGCACCGGCCTTTACCACCTGTTCCTCGGAGGAATAAAGGCTTAATATCTGCTCTGAAAAAAAGAAACAGGCTATGGTAAATACCAGCGATAGTGTGAGCAGGAATCTCATGGTAATAGAGATAATCTGCTTGATAACCTCCCTATCGCCCTTCCCCCAGTACTGGGCAATAAGTACGGTTCCACCCGATGCAAATCCAAACCCTGTTATCATAAGCACAAAAAATGGTTGGCCACCAAGGTTAGCCGCGGCAAGCGCAACATCACCAAGGCTACCTAGCATGAGGGTATCCATCAGGTTAACCGATAGGTTTATTACATTCTGGAATGCTATGGGTACCGCTATTGCAGCAAGGCTTAACAAGAATGTCTTGTCTATGCTGAAATGCTTATTAAAGAAAGTGTTTTTTGTCATGTTGACTCCTTGAAAAAGGTTTGAAAGTATGGTATAATCATGAAATATTTTAGGGAGAAGCTATGAACTATAAATCAATAATATTTGATCTCGGTGGGGTTGTTGTTAACTATAACCCAAGGGCATATCTTCTTAACCGCTACGCCGACGAGGCAACCGAGATTTTTCTATACGAAACATTCTTCGCAAGCGAGGAATGGCAGATGCTTGATAAGGGCACGATAGAGCAGGAGCATGCCGAGGCTCTGTTTATGCAAAGAGCAAAAAAATCCGGCTACGGTTTTGAGATGCAGGCACTTATAGATGACTGGTACTATATGCTACGCCCCAAAAAAGAGGTGTGCTCGCTTATACTGGAGCTAAGGCAGTTTGGATATGATATCTACTACCTCTCCAACATATCGCATGCGGCGATAGATTTTTTAAGAAAGCAGACAACCGTTATGAAGCTGTTTAATGCCGGTATCGCCTCCTGCGAGGTGCAGATGCTAAAACCGGATAGAGAGATATACCGTAAAACGCTTTCACAGTATGGCCTTTCGGTAGAGGGCACGGTGTTTATAGACGACACCCCAAAAAATGTTGAGGTGGCTCATAATTTCGGCATGAAAAGCCTACTGTTTACCGGAATAGGCAAACTTAAAGAAAGCCTACATAAAGAGGGTGTTGAGGTGTTTTTGGGGTAGGCAAATAGGATTCGAACCCACCTAACTGCTATCACAGCTAGCAGAAGTCTGTGAGGTGAAGTAAACCTATCATTGTAGTTTTGCAGTGTTAGCAAAAGCGTTCCAAAATATGAGCATTTTTCGAAGAATTATAATAAAGCCATATTTTGGGTAACGCTTTCTAATGCGTATATGTAAGGCATCGAAGGTCGCTCGTAGTGGAGTCTGTTTTGCCCCGCAAAACAGCTAACGACTCTCATCGGGCAGCAGTCTGCGAGGTACGAGCAGGTAACTGCCACTGTAATTCGAGCGACTCGGCCAATAGCCGGACTATCGTCCGGTTGCCTCGCTTGCACTTGCTCTGCGGAGCTTCGTAGCGGTGGTTTTGCATACTTTTGCCATCAAAAGTATGTCTGCGAAGCAGTTTATTAATACTTTAATTTCTCCGCAGAGAAATTTTCAATACAATCTATAAATTCGGTTTGGATTTACAAGGCTTTGCCTAACCGCCTTAAAATTGAATATCTTTCGGCCGCTACCGGCGCGCTAAAGCTGAAGCTTTGCATTGCGTGTGGGGTAGCGGTTATCTTATTGCCGTTTTCATCCTGTAGGTCGGCAGGGGTTATCTCTATACAATCCCCGCCCGGCATTAAGAGATTTAAGGTTTCCCCCTCACTAAACTTGCCACGCTGGGTACAGTATACTCTGCCATCCTTCGAGTATTCCACCACCGCTAAGGGCTCGCCACCCTTTATGTAGCCGCCTATATCGGTACTCTGCCTTGCACCGTCTACACCCAGATAAAAACCGGTGCCGTAGGGGCGGCGGCTGGTGCGCATCAGCTCCTGCCTTACGTCCTCCCCACAATCGTAGGGGGTTGTTGTTTTAATGCGGTCGGTCGCCCTGCGGTAGCAGGATGTTATCGAGGCAACATAGTAGAAGGATTTGCTTCGCCCCTCTATCTTAAAACTATCTATCCCTGCCTGTGCAAGCCTATCAAGGTAGGGCGCCATGCACATATCCTGTGCATTAAGTATATAACTTCCGCCCTCCTCCTCGGATATCGGTAGCTCTATTCCATCATCGTTTAAAAGCCGGTAGCTGTGGCGGCAGGGCTGGTAACATTCCCCCTTGTTTGCATCCCTACCCATCAGGTAGGAGGATAGCAGGCAACGCCCCGAGAAGGACATGCACATAGCCCCATGTACAAACGCCTCTATACTAAGCTCTTTCGGTGCCTTTTCCCGTATCTGTGCAATCTGCTCCAGGGTTAGCTCCCTTGCAAGCACCACACGCTTTGCCCCCATCTCGTAGGCGGCCTCTGCCGCAAGCTCGTTTGTGATGCCCACCTGTGTAGATAGGTGTATCTCTATATCGGGTGCTAAACGCCTACACATCATGCTAACGCCTAAATCTGCCGTTATAAAGGCATCTACCCCTGCCTCGGCCGCATCTATAATGGCCTGTGGCAGGAACGGGGTTTCCTCCGGTGTGGGTGTAGTGTTAAGTGTATAGTACAGCTTCTTGCCGGCGGTATGCACCTTTTCGGCCGCCGTTGTAAGCTGCTGTTTTGTAAAATTTGCCCTGCCCTTGCGCATACCAAAGGAGTTGCCGCCCACATATACTGCATCTGCACCATATGCAAGCGCAAACTCAAGCGCCGTTAGATCGGCCGCCGGTGATAAAACCTCCGGCAGGTTGTTAATCAATCGCTGCATTTACACCGTTTGCCGTAGCAATGTTTGCATCGTGCTGTGCCTGTGTTTCGGCATAGTAGTAGGTTCCCTCAAGGTCGGTAACAAAGAAGTAGTACGGGCTACCCTCGGTTGGGTAGAGGGTGTTCATCATCGCATCTATTCCGGGGTTGCATATCGGCCCTGCCGGCAACCCTACAAGCCCGTAGGTGTTATAGGCGTTGTATAATGCCTCGTACTCTCTGCCCGGTTGGAACAGCTCCCAGCCTGCATCGCTATCCCCATCTCCAAGGTAGTAGGCAACGGTATCGTATAGATAGTTGTTATCTCCTGCACGGTTTACATAGCCGCATACATTACACTGCAACATCGGTATCGGGCTATTCTCCGCTAAACGGTTGTGCAGTACCGCCGCAACGTTCGCCTGTTGCTCTACCGGGCCTGCCTCCCTTTGTACTATCGAGGTTAGCGTTATAAGCTCGTCTACCGTCATACCAATCTCCTCGGCCCTTGCGGCCATCTCGTCGGTAAACATTAGATCAAACTGGGCGTAGATCCTCTCCACCATCTCATACACGGTACTCTCGGGGAAGAAATAGTAGGTCTCGGGGTAGAGGTACCCCTCCGATTTCATGAACCTAAGCGGGTTTTCCGGTATCTGGTTCCAGAAATCAAACTGGCTAAAATCGCCATTATTTGCAACATCTAAAAACTCCTCTACCGTGCAAAGGCCTGCCTCCTCCATCAGCTGTGCAAAACGAAGTGAGGATATGTCCTCCGGGAATG
>CAYJOX010000127.1:0-1880 GCA_964371915.1 uncultured Oscillospiraceae bacterium | reverse complement strand
CACGGTCGGTATTCGGAGTTTGCAAAACGGCAATAATCTCCTCGTAGGACATCCCCTTATTTAGTGTAAAATCGCCATACTGTAGCGTTCTGTCCGCCTCGGTAAAGCTTAGATACTGCTCAAAAACTATAGCATAGCCTATAACCCCCTGCTCTGCTAACATAGAGGCGATGGTGGAGGGGGGCGTGCCCTGTTCTACCGATATGGTTACCTCCTCGCCATGGGTGCCATCACCATCTATCTCACCGGTAACCATAAAGTAGCCGAATACACCTAAGCCACCGATGACTAAAAAAACTACAAGAAAAAGTATTAAACAGCCGCAACCGACCTTCTTTGCATTACTCATCTAGAACCTTATTCCTTTCAATCAAACATCATGTTCATGTATAAATCTTTTATCTTAAAGCCATCATCAAGAGGACATATTAAACCGTATTGTTGCTCTACCGTAAGTAGATTATCCTCGAAAAACGGGGTATTATGTGCGGTATAAACCACAGCGTTATCAAAACCCTCCATCTTGCCCACAACCGATATGAGTGCGGCGGCAGATAGTATATTATCGGTAAACAGCTCTCTAAAAACTATGCCCTCTGCGGTACGTATATATATACCGTAGCCATTTGGCATAACGGCTAACACTGCATTTTTATGCTGCCAGTAGGAGCAAAAGGCCTTATAGATTTCGTCCGAAAATGTGAGATAATCACCCTTTATATTGGAAGCGCGAAGTGATGTAACCATGGCAGGTTCCACCGGAAAAAACTCCACATCCGGCATGGTAAGGTTATCCACATTAAACTCACAGCGGTTAAGCAGGGTGCAGGTGGTAAAGCCACTATCGGCAAGCCAACCGGCCGGCGCTGTGCCCTGCCGTGGAGCGGTGGTTATTATAAACCTTGCCCCCTTTTTTTGTAATATATGCTTTGCATACTCTATTAATTCTTTTGCTACTGCACTGTTTAGTAGTTCGGGTGCTATCGAGAGAGGTTGCATAAAATATCCTGTATTGCCACCCACCGATGCCGGAAACAGGTATAGCATTGCAACAAGCTTCCCCTCCTGTTCGCAAACAAAGGTGTTATGTGGCAGAGAAATTTTGTCAAAAAGTATATCGACATTCCACCTGATATCTGTCTGCAAAAGAAGCTCTACAATACCGGAGTGGTCCTCCGGTTTTGCTGTTCGGAAAATCATATTAAATAAATCCTTATAACTTAATAACCAAAGCCATGTAATCCTAACCTATTATACCCAAAATTAAAGGTACAGTCAACAGGTTAACCCCTACCCCACAACCTCCATCGGTGCGTAGTTTGCCATCGTCTTTTTAACCCCTACCTTATCAAAGTTAACCTCTACTATGCTATCTCCGCCGAGTGGTTTTACACTGGTAACGGTTCCCTCTCCAAAGGCCGAGTGTTTAACCCTCTGGCCTACATTGTATTTTACAGCCTCTTTCTTGGGTTTTAGCGCTGTAGGCTTTACCGAGTAGCTCTGTGCAAACGATGATGTAACTGATGGCGCCTTAACGGCAACCCCTGTGGCAGCTGTAAGCCGCTGGTATGCCTCCTGCCGATCGGCAGAGCGTGGCGATACGGGCTTTTGTAGTGGTGATTCTGCAAATAGCTCGGCCGGTATCTCCCCTATAAATCTTGATGGGCGGTTGTATTTGGTCTGCCCATGGATAAACCTGCGAGCTGCCGCCGATATAAACAATCTGCTTTTCGCCCTTGTAAGTGCAACATAACAGAGGCGGCGTTCCTCCTCCATCTCCTCCGGTATATGCCTTGATGCCTCCATAGGAAACATGCCATCCTCAAAACCAACTAGGAATACATTATCAAACTCAAGCCCCTTTGCGCCATGTATCGTCA
>CAYJOX010000126.1:0-5651 GCA_964371915.1 uncultured Oscillospiraceae bacterium | reverse complement strand
GCCATAAAATGCTGCCTCGTCTATCCCCTCGACATAATCTACCTTTAGCTCGTTTAGAATTTTTTCCATAACAGATTCTGCTTCATCCCACTGCTCGGCAGTACCCTCATATTTATCGGTGCGCTTAGGGTCCCAGCGGCTAAAACGATAGCTACAATCCTCCTCGAGCCCTAAAACACCTAACATATATCTTGCAAGCTCCAGGCAACCTGCAAACTCCTGTGCCAGCTGGTCCGGCCTCACTATTAAATGGCCCTCGCTTATAGTAAACTGCCGTACACGGATAAGGCCATGCATCTCACCACTATCCTCGTTTCTAAAAAGGGTGCTTGTCTCACCCAGACGCATCGGTAGGTCTCGATAGCTACGCTTACGATTTAAAAACACCTGATATTGGAACGGACATGTCATCGGGCGTAGTGCAAGGCAGGCGGCCTCATCCTTATCCGGATCCCCGATTACAAACATTCCGTCACGGTAGTGGCTCCAGTGGCCGCTTATTTTGTATATATCGCTTTTACCCATCATCGGAGTCTTGGTTAACAGATAGCCCCTTCTCTCCTCCTCGTCCTCAACAAAACGTTGTAGTAGCTGGATAACCTTTGCACCTTTAGGTAACAATATAGGTAACCCCTGCCCAACTATATCGGATGTTGTAAAGTACTCAAGCTCTCTGCCTATCTTATTATGATCACGCTTTTTTGCCTCCTCAACGGCTGCAAGGTATTCTCTAAGCTCCTTCGGTTTTTCGAAAGATACGCCATAGATACGTTGTAGCATCTTGTTTTTACTGTCCCCGCGCCAATATGCACCGGTACTGCTTGTAAGCTTTATAGCGCCTACCGCCGAGGTATAGGCAAGGTGAGGGCCGGCGCACATATCGCAGAATTCACCCTGCTTATAAAAGGAGATTACGGCATCATCATCAAGGTCTTTTACCATTTCCAGCTTATATGGTTGGTCCTGTAGCATCTCTATCGCTTCGGCCTTTGTCTTTTCAAAACGTTCTATCTTCAAGTTTTCTTTGGCTATTTTCACCATCTCCGCCTCGATTTGGGGCAGGATATCCTCGGTAAAACGAACATCGCAGTCTATATCATAATAAAAGCCGTTTGATATTGCAGGCCCAATTGCAAGCTGAGCCTCGGGATATAGCCTTTTAACAGCCTGCGCGAGTATATGGGAGCTTGTATGCCAAAACGCCTCCTTACACTGTGCAAACTCTACCTTAGAACCGTTTTCAAGTAGTACCATAATTTCCGTCCTTTATCTTTAAAATTAGCATAATAATTTTTTAAAATATATTTTAACATATTAATACAACAATTGCAAGTTTCTAACAAACGTGATATAATGAACATAGGTAATGATTATCTGAATTTTATGACACAAACCTATCACATTTTTATTACAATTGTAAAATATTTATATTGACAAAATACTTCATATTTTGCTATTATTATATGGTATAGATTATTTGGCTAAGGTTCCGTTAATTATATACGCATTATTCAATCAACAATAATAAAGGAGTTACAGAGATGCCACCTATCGGATATGTGGCGATAGCTGTGTTGGTTTTGATTGTTGCTGTAATAGCAGCATTCATACTTGGTGCATACTATCGAAGAAAGAGTGACGAGGACGTCATTGGAAGTGCAAAAGAACAGGCAACAAAACTATTAAACGATGCCATGAAGCAGGCAGAACAACGCCGCAAAGAGGCAAGTATCGAGGCAAAAGACGAAGCTTTTAAGCTAAGAAGTGAGGCCGAAAAGGAGGCTAAAGAGCGCAGAAGTGAGGTGCAACGTGGTGAACGCAGGTTAGACCAAAAGGAAAACGCACTGGATAAACGTATTGCCAGCCATGAGAAAAAGGAAGAGGATTTAAAGCAACGCTGTGAGCTTTTAGAGGCAAGGCTTGCAGAGATAGAGCAGATAAAGGAGCGCCAACTATCAAAGTTAGAGCAGATTGCCGAGATGTCTACCGAGGCTGCAAAATCGATGCTATTACTGCAGATAGATGAGAGCCTTGCACACGAAAAAGCCGTTAAAATTTCCGCCTATGATATACAATGTAAGGAGGATTGCGACCGCCTTGCACGTGAGCATATCTCGGCCGCTATATCTCGCTGCGCTGCAGATCATGCAAGCGAGGTAACTGTTTCGGTTATACCGATAGCTAACGACGACCTTAAAGGCCGCATAATCGGCCGTGAGGGACGTAATATTCGTGCGCTTGAAACCGCAACCGGTGTTGAGCTAATTATCGACGATACCCCAGAGGCTATCACAATATCCAGCTTTGATCCGGTTCGCCGTGAGGTTGCACGCCAGACTATCGAGAAGCTAATTCTTGATGGGCGTATCCACCCCGCACGTATCGAGGAGATGGCAGAAAAATGCCGTAAAGAGATTAACCAGGTAATAAAAAGAGAGGGCGAAAAGGCTGTAATGGATGCCTGTGTTAACGGCCTACACCCAGACCTTGTAAGGCTTATCGGTCGCCTTAAATACCGTACCAGCTATGGGCAAAACGTTCTAAAACATTCGCTTGAGGTATCCTTTTTAAGTGGCCTACTTGCGGCTGAACTTGGTATAAATGTACCACTGGCAAAACGTGCCGGCCTACTTCATGATATCGGCAAGGCTATGGATCACGAGGTCGAGGGTACACACGTATCTATCGGTGTAGAGCTTGCTAAAAAGTATAAAGAAAACCAAAATGTCATCCATGCTATAGAGGCTCACCATAGCGATGTACCGGCTACTACCCCACTTGCATTTATTGTAATGGCGGCAGATGCTATCAGTGCGGCAAGGCCCGGCGCAAGGCGCGAGAACCTTGAAAGCTACATTAAGCGCCTTGAGAGTTTAGAGGAGATCGGTAAAGGGTTTGAGGGTGTTGAAACATGTTTTGCATTACAGGCAGGGCGTGAGGTTCGCATTATGGTAAAGCCGGAAAATATTACCGATGATCAGATAGTTATTATGGCACGTGATATTGCTAAAAAGGTTGAAGACGAGTTAACCTATCCCGGTCAGATTAAGGTTAACGTCATCCGTGAAAGCCGTGCCACCGAATATGCAAAGTAAGGAGTTAATGTTATGAATGTAATGGTAGAAACTTCGGCGCGTCACATCCACGTGTCACAGAAAGATTTAGAGGCGCTTTTTGGTACAGGCTATGAGCTTACCAATAAAAAGGAATTATCTCAGCCCGGCCAGTATGCATGTGAGGAAAGGCTAACCGTTGTAGGCCCAAAGCGCGAGCTAGCCGGTGTCACAATTTTAGGTCCGGTTCGCCCGGCAACACAGGTGGAGATATCGTTGACCGATGCACGTAGTATCGGCGTAGCGGCACCAATTAGAGAATCCGGAAGCGTTGCAGGTTCCCCGGGTTGCGTACTTAAAGGCCCTGCAGGCGAGATTGAACTATCCGAAGGTGTTATTGTTGCAAAGCGCCACCTTCACTGTACACCTAAAAGTGCCGAGGAATTCGGCATAGAGGACAAGCAGATTATCTGCCTAGAGTGCGGAGATAACGAGCGCAAAACAGTATTTGGCGATGTTGTCGTGCGTGTATCGGATGCATTTGCCGATGCAGTACATATCGATACCGATGAATCCAATGCCGCCGGCGGCCCTAAAACAGGAAAGATTATTAAATAGTTTTACCGGAGCAGTTAGATGATTAATATAGCGATACTTGGCTTTGGGATTGTAGGAGGTGGAGTTTATGAACTACTATCCCAAAACGAAAAATACCTTGGCAAAAAGATAAACAGTGAGATTGTAATTAAAAAAGTTCTTGATATCAGGGATTTTTCAGAGCACCCATGCAATGCCGAGTTTACATCGAACATTGATGACGTTATTAATGATGCGGATATATCGGTAGTTGTGGAGACTATGGGCGGTGTTGAGCCGGCCTATAGATATGTAAAGGCCGTTTTATCTGCCGGTAAATCGGTAGTTACATCAAACAAACAGCTAGTTGCCGAGCATGGCACCGAGCTTATATCCATAGCAAAGCAAAAAAAGATATGTTTTTTATTTGAGGCAAGTGTAGGCGGCGGAACACCGGTTATCTCCCCTCTTCACCGCTCATTAGTTGCTAACAAGATATCTGCAATATACGGAATAGTTAACGGCACCACTAACTATATATTAACAAGGATGGAGGAGCAAGGCCTTAGCTATGAGGATGCTTTAAAGGAGGCACAGGCAAAAGGTTTTGCCGAGGCAAACCCCTCGGCCGATATTGATGGAATAGATGCACTTCGCAAGATGAGCATACTTGCATCAATAGCCTTTGGAAGCTACCTCTCACCCGATCTAATACCCGCCTGCGGCATAAAAAATGTTACCGCTAAAGATATTGAAGATGCAAAAAATAATGGAATGTCGGTAAAACTTATTGCATACGCAAAGCTTAAGGCGAATAAACTTTACTGTGGTGTTGCTCCTTTATTGGTTTCTAAAGGTGATATGCTATCCTCTGTAAATGGTGTTTACAATGCTGTGGTTGCCGAATGTGATATGCTTGGAGATGTATTGTTCTATGGCCAGGGCGCCGGCAGTGTTGCAACCGCAAGTGCGGTTGTGGCCGATATCGTTGAGGCAGTTACAATTGGCACTAGCATACACGATACTCTTTGTTGGAACGAGAAACCCTACGAGCAGATAGCCGATGCTATAAAGCCGCTATCCCCTCTTTCGGAGGTGATAGCGTAATGTATTCTATTGAAGTAGCGGCTACCTCTGCCAATATCGGTTCCGGTTTTGATAGCCTCGGGCTTGCGCTCTCTATGCACAATAGAATAATGGCGGAGGAGTTTGACGGAATAGAGATAACGGCGGCTCCCGGTGCTCCTACAAATGAAAGAAATCTGATATATTATACAGTTAAACGGCTGTTTGAGGAATGCGGCAAACCCTTTAAGGGCCTTAGAATTATCGAGCAACCCTCGATACCCTCAACAAGAGGATTGGGCTCCTCCTCAGCATGTATCGTTTCGGCTTTACTTTTAGCAAACGAGATGATGGGGCTCCCGCTTACCGATAGTGAGCTACTCGACCATGCAACACAGATAGAGGGGCATCCGGATAACGTTGCGCCGGCACTTCTCGGTGGTTTTGTTACCGGAGTGTTCGACGATGGTAAATTATATTATCACCGTAAGCCTATAAGTGAGCATCTTTGCTTTGTGGCATTTGTACCACCATTTAAGCTACCCACGGTAAAGGCTCGGCAGGTTTTGCCCCAATCACTTCCCTTTAAGGATGCTGTATATAATATTGGGCGCAGCGCTCTTGTCACTGCAGCATTTTGTGAGGGCAGATATGATCTTTTAGAGGTTGCAACAAGAGATAAAATTCAGCAGCAATACCGCCTACCTCTTATTCGAGGCGGAGAGAAGATGTTCGAACTGTGCCATAAATGGGGAGCGAAAACTGTTTATATTAGTGGTGCGGGCCCTACTATTATGGCGGTGGTTACTGCAGACCACCTAAAGGATTTTTTAGAGCTTGCAGAAAAAGGATTAAAAAATCATCCCGAAATTGCAGATTACGATATATTACGGCTATCGCCATCTAACGATAAGCCAAAAGTACGGAGAATAGATTAATGGCACTTATTGTACAAAA
>CAYJOX010000125.1:0-5661 GCA_964371915.1 uncultured Oscillospiraceae bacterium | reverse complement strand
ATCTTAATAGATGGAGTAGACTACAAAAAGCGTAGCCAACTTTGGTTGCAAAGCAATATCGGCTATGTACTGCAATCCCCCCACCTATTCTCCGGTTCGGTTAGGGATAACATACGCTACGGAAGGCTAGATGCCACCGACGAGGATATAGTCGCCGCCGCCAAAACTGTAAAAATTCACGATACTATAATGGCGATGGACAAGGGGTATGATAGCGAGGTTGGAGAGGGTGGCAGCCACCTTTCAACGGGGCAAAAACAGCTTATATCTTTTGCTAGGGCAATAATAGCAAACCCTGCAATATTTGTACTGGATGAGGCAACCTCCTCTATAGACACCGAGACAGAGGAACTTATACAACAGGCGATAGAAAAACTCGTAGGGTCTCGCACCTCTTTCCTTATAGCACATAGGCTATCTACAATCCGTAAGGCGGATATTATCCTAGTAGTAAAGGAAGGAAAGATAATCGAAAAAGGTAGTAACAAAGAACTTTTGAAAAAGGGCGGCTACTATGCCGATCTTTACAATAAACAGTTTGCCGAGGAGGCAACAGAAAAGATATTTTCAAAGAAAGGGTAATTGTATGTGTGGAATTGTTGGTTATGTTGGCACGAGTAGTGCAAAAAAGGTGATTATTAATGGCCTTAAAAAGCTTGAATATCGTGGTTATGATTCAAGCGGTATTGTACTAAATATTAACAATCAGCTTGATGTAAAAAAATGCAAGGGGCGCATGTCGGAGCTTGAGCAACTTGTGGTTGATTCATCGTATGATTCCGGTTGCGGTATTGGTCATACGAGGTGGGCTACACATGGTGAGCCTTCCTATGTCAACTCGCACCCACATCTAAGTGGTAACGGAAGAATTGCAATTGTACATATCGGAATTATAGAGAATTTTGAGGAGATAAAAGCTTTTCTTATGCAGGAGCATAATGTCAGCTTTGTGTCTAGTACTGATTCAGAGGTGATTGCACATCTGATAGATTTATACTACGACGGCGACCTTCTTACCGCACTCTACAAGGCTATAGAGATGATGCGTGGAGCCTATGCTATCGCCGCTATTGCGGCGGATGAACCGGACAAGATTGTGGCGGTGCGTAAGGATAGCCCGATGGTTGTAGGAATATCACATGATGCGAATTATGTAGCCTCCGATATACCGGCACTGCTTAGATATGTAAGGGAAATATATCTCATAGAAAATAATGAGACTGTAGTTATTACAAAGGATGGCGTTGATATATATAATGCCGAGCGCAAACCGGTTTATCGTGATGTTTTCCACGTTACATGGGATGCCGATTCTGCCGAAAAAGATGGCTATGATCATTTCATGTTTAAGGAGATACATGAGCAGCCTAAGGGCCTAAGCGAAACCCTACAGCGCCGCTTGAAGGATGGCGAACTTGTTTTAGATGGAATTAAGCTCACCAAAGATGATCTTGAAGGGTATGACAGGGTTTATATAGTTGCCTGTGGTACGGCCTACCATGCCGGTCTTATAGGAAAATATGCAATAGAAAAATTTGCTAAAATACCGGTAGAGGTCGATGTTGCATCAGAATTTCGCTACCGCGAACCATTTTTAGACAATAAAACCCTGTTTATCGCCATAAGCCAATCCGGCGAAACATTAGACACCCTTGCCGCTCTGCGCTGCGCAAAGGATGCCGGAGCAAGAATTTTATCTATTGTAAATGTTGTAGGCAGTTCGGTTGCAAGGGAATCAGACGATGTGTTTTACACATGGGCAGGCCCGGAGATTGCGGTTGCATCTACAAAGGCATACACCACCCAGCTTATGTGCCTATACTTAATAGCTATTTACATGGGTAGGCTAAAGGGCTGTATTTCGGACAAAGACTATGCTAGCTATATATCCGAGTTAAACGATATACCGAAAAAACTACACAAGATTTTAGGCAAGGAAGCAGGCTTTTATGATCTGGCAAAGAAGCTATACAAGACAAACCAGGTGTTCTTTATCGGCCGTGGGGTAGACAGCAGTGTATCGTTTGAGGGATCGCTAAAGCTAAAGGAAATATCCTATATTAACTCCTTTGCAATCGCTGCGGGCGAGCTTAAACATGGAACTATTGCATTAATAGAGCAGGATACGCTTGTCGTTGCCGTTGCAACGCAAAAAAGATTATACGAAAAGATGATGTCCAATATTATGGAGGTTAAATCCCGTGGTGCTAGGGTTATAGGGCTGACAACTGCCGGCAATGAGGGTATTGAAAATACGGTGGATGATGTAATGTATATTCCGGATTGCTCCGATGAATTTACACCGCTTTTAAGTATTGTTCCCCTACAGATTTTCTCCTACTATATTGCAAAACTTCGTGGTTGTGATATAGACAAACCTAAAAATCTTGCCAAAAGCGTTACCGTTGAATAAACTTTCTATAATCTCTAAGGGTAATACCCTTAGAGATTATTGTATAATATGTAAAATTAGAGGTGTCAACTATTGTCATTATGTGAAAAATATGTTATACTATCAGACAAAGTAGAACATCGAGGTAGCTATGAAAAAGTTTAAAAAGGTAGTGCTTGCATATTCCGGAGGTCTTGATACCTCTGTTATCATTCCGTGGCTAAAGGAAAACTACGATAACTGTGAGGTTATTGCCGTTTCCGGTGATGTAGGCCAGGGCACCGAGCTTGAAGGTTTGGAGGAAAAAGCTATTAAAACCGGCGCTTCCAAACTTTATATAGAGGATTTAAAAAAGGAGTTCGTAGAGGATTTTATCTTCCCAACCCTTAAGGCAGGTGCAAAATATGAGGACCGCTATCTACTGGGCACCTCCTTTGCACGCCCTATCATCGCAAAACGAATTGTTGAAATAGCCCTTGATGAAGGTGCAGATGCCATAGCACACGGCTGTACCGGCAAGGGTAACGATCAGGTTCGTTTTGAGCTTACAATTAAGGCCTTTGCCCCCGATATGGGAATTATCGCACCATGGAGAACATGGGAATTTAAGAGCCGCGATGATGAGATTGAGTATGCTGAAAAACATAATATCCCACTAAAAATTAACCGTGAGACAAACTACTCTAAGGATAAAAATATCTGGCATCTATCCCACGAGGGTATGGATCTTGAAGATCCTGCAAACGAGCCGCTATTTGATAAAATTTTAGAGATGGGTGTATCGCCCGAAAAGGCACCCGATAAACCAACCTATGTTACCGTATCGTTTGAGCAGGGAACCCCAGTAGCGGTAGACGGTGTAAGGTTAGAGGCTGTTGAGCTACTAGAAAAGCTTAACGATGTTGGCGGTGCAAACGGTATCGGCATTGAAGATATTGTCGAAAACCGCCTTGTGGGTATGAAATCCCGTGGCGTTTATGAAACACCTGGCGGAAGCATTCTCTACCGTGCACATGAGGCGCTAGAAACACTCTGCTTAGATAAGGCAACACAGCACTATAAGATGCTTTTATCACACAAATTTGCCGAGATAGTTTACGACGGACAATGGTTTACACCGTTACGTGAGGCACTGAGCGCCTTTGTTGACAAGACACAGGAGACTGTAACAGGTGAGGTTAAGATTAAGCTATATAAGGGCAACATGATACTATCCTCCGTTACAAGCCCCTACACCCTCTACGATGAGGAGGTTGCAACCTTCGGCGAGGAGGATGTTTACAACCAGCAGGATAGCGAAGGGTTTATTAACCTATTTGGCCTACCGTTACAGGTTAAGGCAAGGCTTGATGCAAAACGTGCTAAGAAATAATTCGAAAGGTATCTAGATGAAGCTATGGGCAGGCCGCACCGCCGGTGATGTTGATAAAAGATTAAACGATTTTAACTCTTCCCTCCCCTTTGACTGCCGACTTTTTGAGCAGGACATTGAGGGCTCGCTTGCCCATGCTAAGATGCTTTGTGATTGTGGAATAATTACTACTGTTGATTATTCTGCAATACTTAAAGGTTTGGACAGTATACTTAACGATATAAAAACCGGTGAATTAACCTTCGAGAGTGATGCCGAGGATATTCATATGTTTATCGAGGCGGAGCTAACCCAGCGCATAGGTGATGCCGGCAAACGCCTACACACTGCACGCAGCCGAAATGATCAGGTTGCTGTAGATTTAAGGCTATATCTACGTGGCCGTATGTCTCTTATGAGCAGTATGCTTTGCAACCTTGTCGATGTTCTAGTTAAGATCGGCGAACAGCATACCGGTACAGTTATGTCCGGCTATACCCACCTACAACGGGCACAGCCCATTACATTTGCACATCATCTATCGGCCTATTGTTACATGTTTTTAAGGGATCTATCAAGGCTTCACGATTGTAATAAAAGGATGAACGAATGCCCCCTCGGTAGCGGTGCTCTTGCATCCACCGGATATGATATAGATAGATATCAAACCGCACAGCTTCTTGGTTTTGACAGGCCATGCGGCAACAGCCTTGACGGTGTTTCGGATAGAGATTATTGTATAGAACTTGCAGGGGCACTTTCGATAATAATGGTACATCTATCCCGCTTTTGTGAGGAGATAATACTCTGGTGTTCCCACGAGTTTAAATATATTGAGCTGGATGATAGGTTTTCTACCGGCTCCTCTATAATGCCGCAGAAGAAAAACCCTGACATTGCAGAGCTTGTTCGGGGAAAGAGCGGCAGGGTTGTAGGTGATCTAGTGGCTCTCATAACAATGTTAAAGGGTACACCACTTGCATATAACAAGGATATGCAGGAGGATAAGGAGGCAATATTCGATGCGGTTGATACTGTAGTATCCTGCCTTGAAGCCTTTACCCCGATGGTTGAAACCATGAAGGTAATACCGCAAAACATGCGAGCGGCGGCGGCAAAGGGCTTTATAAATGCTACCGATTGTGCCGATTATCTAGTAGGAAAAGGCATGGCCTTTAGGGATGCATACAGGGTAGTGGGTGCACTTGTTTCAAGATGTATTAAAGAGGATAAAACACTTGAAACACTCTCTATAACAGAGTATAACGAAGCGAGTGAACTTTTCGCAGAGGACATATACGAAACAATTGTACTTGAGCGATGTGTAGAGGTTCGCAAGGCTACAGGAGGCCCCTCTGCCGAGGCGGTAAAAAAATCATTAGAAGATATTAAACAAAGATTAACGGAGTGCAAAAATGGTTAAGGTTGGAATAATTGGTGCATCCGGTTATGCCGGAGCAGAGCTTGTAAGGCTTTTATCGGCACATAGCGATGCCGAGATTGTAGCTATGTCCTCTGTTAGTTTTGAGGGCAAACCACTTTCGGCCGTATACCCCTCATATCTTGGGCATGCAGATGCACTGCTTGTAGACGAAGACACCGTTATTTCAAAGAGTGATGTTGTTTTTGCATCTCTCCCTCACGGCCTATGTGAGGAGATTGCAAAAAAGTGTATAGAAAAGGGTTCTAGATTTATCGATCTCGGTGCAGATTTTCGCCTTAAGCAGGAGGAGGATTTTAAGGAATGGTATAACCTACCTTTTAAATATCACGATATTCATAGCGAGGCGGTTTACGGCCTTAGCGAGCTTTTTTCGGAGGAAATTTCAAAGGCACGTATTATTGCAAACCCCGGTTGCTACCCCACAAGCGTTGCACTTGGGCTTGCTCCCCTATTAAAAAACAACCTAATTAAAAA
>CAYJOX010000124.1:0-5672 GCA_964371915.1 uncultured Oscillospiraceae bacterium | reverse complement strand
GTTGAATATGCCTGTAGTATAAATTTTACTTTGGTTATGAATATCCGTACCAGTGTGATTGGTCTTATAGGATTTAACTATCCATATAAGGCCAATCACTTTTTTACCTAAAAGAGCCCTACTTTTTCTATAATTTCGTTTTACATTCTCGGTGTCAGCTTTGGTATGTATATATATTTGCATACCATGCGAACAATTATATCACCTACAACTGCTGTTTTTTTGCCGCTATTGGGTACACTACCAACTTTATTAGTAATGGAACCCTTGTATCATCTATATTTTTTAAAACAAATCTTAAAACAATTCTTGCATTAGTTATCATTATCTAGTACAATGATAACAGTATGATATTTAGACACACTTAGAGCATATATAGTGTGGTTCCAAACATTAAAAACTTTTTCAAATTAAGGATATTAGATGATTAGCCATGCTGAGAACAATCCCAAAATTGATGTTAGGTTTAACATAAAAAGTTATGAACAATTTCTTATTGATAACCAAAAATATAAATTTAATAAAATATGCATGACAGAGGTTATTAATGCTGATATGATGATAGCCTGCTTTGATGAGGAAAAGTATTACAGAACAAGTGCTGAGGTTCTCGCGATGGGCAATGCTGCATATAAGCAGATGGGGATTGATCAGATTATTCATGTATATATCCACTCATACAAAACTTTTATGGCTGTTGCTAATGACGATATAAGTGATGAAGATTTTTATAATCTGATGAAGACGAATCATGAGCAGTACGAGCTAATCAGAGGTCAGCAAACCGGCCTTAGCGGAGTTTCACGTTTTGCAATTGCTTTTGGCAATGATCTTGTTAACCGTTGTTTAAGTGCCTATTATCTTAATGTCGATCTGCAAAACAACTTTATCAAGGTTACAAATGAAAAAGAGCTACTTCAAAACGAGCAGGAAGAGCGAGTAGTAATTTTGGATATTCTTACCTATGCACTTGAAACAGATAGTGTTATTCCTCATTTTCAGGGAATACATGATAATATAATTGGTGAAATTAATAAATATGAAGCTCTGATGCGGGTCGTTGATAAAGATGGGAAAACATATACTCCCGGTTATTTTTTAGATGAGTCTAAAAAACTTAAGATGTACCTTTCGCTTAGTAAGGCTTTAATTGATAAGGCGCTTACTATGTTTGAAGGCAAGGATAGTAAGCTTAGCATTAATATATCTTTGCACGATATCCAGTCTGAGAGTTTCACTAAATGGTTTTTAGAAAGGATAAAGCGGCACCCGGAGCCCCAAAAAATAATAATAGAGTTTGTAGAAACTGAAAATTACAGTAAAAACAATAAGTTGTTTGAATTTTTAAGAAAAGTTCAAGAAGTAGGCTGCCTAATTGCTGTAGATGACTTTGGTGTAGGCTATGCAACATATACATCAATTATTGCACTTAAACCTGATATTATTAAGATAGATGGAGATATTATTAAAACTCTTTCCTCGTGTGAGGATAGCAGAATAATTTTAGATTCTATATGTTATATGGCAAACCTAATAGGTGCAGAAACAGTAGCAGAATTTGTTGAAGACAAAGCTATTCATGATATAGTTTTAGCTAATAATATTAATTTTTCACAGGGTTATTATTTTGCAAAACCTGAGCCGTTTGAAAACCTTGATATTAAATAGAATATTAAGCCGTATATGTTTCATTTCCAGCTAGAATATAATTTAACCCCGAAATGCTTAGCATTCCGGGGTTAAACTTTACCTACCCGTTAGGTCGGTAAAGTTATTTATACATGGTAATATTGCATTCAAGCTATTTCATAATTCTTTTTTTGATTATATTTCCGACTACCCCACCCGTGATCATAAAAACAAGAAATATCCAACCGGATAATGATAGATGTGAGATTGGTGTAAAAAGCCCGCCGGCATTACAGCCATTAGCAAGCCTGGTTCCAACCCCCATTAGTAGCCCTGCTGATATCGCAATCATTACTTCACGAAAACTTAAACGGAAATTTAACTCAAGATTTTTGCAAAACCTACCGGCCATGAGAGTAGCTACAAGTGCGCCGATAAGTATTGCGGCGTTCTGTATGCTGGAACCGCTCTCAAAAAAGGTAGTCTCGATAGTTTCGACCGATTGCTTGCTAAATTCCGACAATGCCTCAGATGAGATGCCTATTGCGCGTAGAAAACGTAAAAATGATCTACCAAAATCGGAAGTAACGCCCCAACCGGAGCCTGTTCGCGCCATCATATAAAGAAATATAACTGCCATGGCTACACCGCCGGTAGCGAGTGACCAAGGTCTAACAAACAGTCGTTCAAAGGTCTTGTTAGAGAAAACTTTATAGTCAGCGTCGTTGTCCTCTATTGCTTCGATAACGGCTTTATCCTGCGCTTCCTCACTGGGTACTTTAAAATATTTACCTGCCTTTTTGCATCTGCTTTCGTACAGGTAGGATAGGCAGATAACGATAAGTGCAAATATTGCAATGAGAATAACCGCGCCTAGGTGGCCGTTATATCCATCGAACTTGAAAAGATCCGGTAAAAAAATTCCATTTTCATATGTAGTTCCACCTACAATGCTGGTTGTTACCCATTCCTGTGTTTTTTGAAGTGGAAAACCAAGGGCAACCCCGATACAAAAGAAGATAAGAATGATAAATGACCTGAAGGGTATCTCAACAAGATCGGTTAATACACCTGAGGCACAGCAGGAGGCAAAGGCCATTCCAACACCAAAAAGTGCTGAACCTACTACTAGTCCAAGGTTAATTGGGTAGATAGAAAGGCTATATAACGTTGGGTCTGCATATGTCATAGCCGAAACACCGATTGATGTGATAATAAATGTTACCATCAACACCCGCATGAGTTTAGTAGAGCCTGTATTGTATGCCCTGTTCACACTTCCTGCAAATCCAAAGAAGGAACGGGCTAGAGTATAACCAATCGCAAGGCCCATTAGTAGCCGTGCGAATAGGTCATCACTTCCTAACAGCATACCGCCTAAAAGGATAGTAATAAGAAGTATACCGGTGCCAATGAAAAATTCAGTTTTACTAGATTTCATCTTATTAACTCCATTATATTTTTCTAGTTAAAGTTATAATCGGTAACAATCTTATCACGCTTGAGAGTCATATCATTAAAATACTCATAGAATGATATGCCAAGATAGCTTCCGGAAATATTATAGATGTTATTAAACCCATTTGCTTGGAGCATGAGGCAGGCATTATAGCTGCGCTGTGATGACCGGCAGTGTAGATAGACAGGTTTATCTTTCGGAATTTCAGAAATCCGCTCACGAATCTCGCTTAGTGGAATATTAATTGCGTTTATGAGGTGAGAACGATTGTACTCCGCAGGCTCACGAACATCAATTATACAAGCATCACCTTCAACAAGTTCACGTACCTTGCATACCCTTACCTGTTTGAACTTGTTGCCTAAGAGGTTTAAAGAGACAAGTGCCGCCATATTTGTAGGGTCTTTAGCGGTAGACATGGGTGGTGCATAACACAACTCAAGATCTGCCATATCTGTCAGCGTTCCACCAAATTTAATAACGGTGGCTACAACATCTATTCGCTTTGAGGCATCCCCTTTTGATATAGCTTGCGCACCAAGAACTCTACCGGTTGGAACCTCATAGATGAGCTTAAAGAAAAATGGGGTAGAATCCGGCATAATACCTACCTTATCCTGTGGGATTATATAGGTTATATCATAACTTATGCCCGCAGCCTTGCAGTTATTCTCACAAAGTCCGGTTGCGGCTGCATTATACTCAAAAACCTTTATACAGGATGAACCTATATAACCATTGTTTTGTGGAATAATGCCATAGATATGGTTTGCTGCTTGGCGTGCCTGTTTTTGTGCAGGGCCGGCAAGAGGAAGTGCAAACGGCATATGTGTAATACCGTTTATCAGTTCGACTGCATCACCAACGGCATAAACATTACTATCGGTGAGTGTCTGCCAGTTAGCATTTACCTTAATATGCCCACGGTTCGTTAGTTCAATACCTGCTGCAGCGGCAAGTTTAGTGTCAGGTGTCACCCCTATCGCCATTACAACTGCATCTCCTTCTACAACGGTATGGTCATCGAGAATAAGATTGTTTTTATCATAGCCAACTGCCTTCTTTCCAAGAAGAAGGTTTACTCCCTTGTCCGACATCTCCTTATGTAGAATCTGAACCATATCATAATCAAATTGGCGAAGTATTTGTTTTTCTGCCTCGACAAGTGTTACCTCAAACCCGCTTTCGTTAAGATTTTCGGCAACCTCTATGCCGATAAATCCACCGCCTACTACGGTAATCTTTTTTACACCGTCACTACCATTTATAAAATCGTATAGTCTTGAGACATCCGCAACATTTTTAACTATAAATGTATTAGAGTTTTCATAACCTGGTAGTTTTGGAACAATAGCATTCGCTCCGGGGGAAAGAATAAGTTTATCAAAGCTTTCGGTATACTCCTTACCGCCGACCTCCTTAACTGTTACCGTTTTTGCAGCACGGTCAATACTAACTACTTCGCTATCAACCCTTGCGATAATGTTATATTGTTTTTGAAACTGAGTTGGGCTCATAAGCACAAGATCGGAATGACTTTTTATAACATTGCTTAATCGATATGGCAGACAACAGTTTGAAAATGAAACGTGAGGTCCCTTTTCAAACATTACGATTTCAGCCTTTTCGTCCAGCCGTCTTAACCTCGCTGCCGTTGATGCTCCACCGGCAACACCGCCCACAATAACATACTTCATAGCTCCATTTCCTTCCTAATAATTAATCTTCACGCACAAATTGTGCGTTATCTACCTTGTCATTTATAAGAAATTTTTTTCCGATGATTGCTCCTAGGATTATCCAGATAACAAGAATGATTAAAGGCTCAATAGCCAGAGCTGCCGGAGAAATTGGTAGAATAAGTAACAGCATAATGAGTGAACTTATAACTACACCGGTTATACCGAATGCCTTAACAGCTTTTGTAGGAGCATTCTTTGATGTTATAAGGCAAACATAAAGGTATGTAATTGCAGCACCGAAAGAGCACATATCAACAACCCATATAACTGCATTCCGCCCAAAAAATGTAAGAATAATTCCTATTATAGTAATAAAATAGATGGTGTTTTTTGCAACACCGGCTTTATTAAGAACCCCTAGAGCAGGTGGCATGATTTTCTCCTCCCCCATTGCTCCGATAAGCTTTGTTGAGGATACCATGAAACCGTTTATTCCGGCAGTAACCGCACTTGCAAGGCCAAGTACAATAAGTATAAAACCCCAATCCCCTACTAAGTTTACGACACTTGATCCTAAAGCCCATTCTAACTTTGATGCATCATCGGCAGAAAAACTTAGTCCGGTCATAAGGTTAAGTATCATATATATACTCATGCCAAATAATAGCGCAACAACCGAAATTGTCGATGCTTTTTTTGTGCTTACCCCGAGATCATTAATTAGTTGTGGCACAACATCAAACCCAATGAAAAGAAACGGAGTTATAGCAATTATCTGTATAATATTTCCTATGTTAAATTCGTATGTTAAAACATAATTTGTTGTGAATTGGTTAAAATCGGCAGCGCCGAGCATTGCGATAAGCACAATAAATATGGAACCTATAAGGCAAGCAACTATA
>CAYJOX010000123.1:0-5707 GCA_964371915.1 uncultured Oscillospiraceae bacterium | reverse complement strand
AAAAACTTGGGATAGAGACGGTTTATGATCTTCTGCACCACTACCCCAGGGGATATATAGATTTTAATGATATAACACAGGGTTTTGACGCAGAGGTTGGAAAAAACCTTGTGCTTTGTCTCACAATACAAAGAAAACACCCGCCACGCAGAATTGCCGGCGGGCGTATGCTTTATAAGATAGAAGCCTATGATGATACCGGTGATATAGAGATAATATATTTTAATAACCGCTATAGCTATGAAGCGATTAAGGAGGGGCAGGACTATCTTTTTCATGGTAGGGTGATGGGTAACGGGTTTTTAAATAAATCCATGGTATCGCCCGGCTATTTTCCGCCGAAAGAGGCTGTCGCTATGTCCGCAATATACCCTCTCACGGCCGGCATAAGCTCTAAATATCTATCAAAGCTTGTCGCAGCCGCACTAAAGGAATACTCAGCAGAACTTATCACAGAGTTTTTGCCGAAAAGTGTTATCGATACAAACAGGCTTATGGGAAAAAATGAGGCCGTTGTCGCTGTGCATAGCCCTAAGAATATGGCCGATGCCGAGGCGGCAAAACAGCGGCTGATATTCGACGAGCTGCTATGCCTACAACTTGGGCTTACAAAGCTAAAGGATGAAGATAAAAGGGTAAGCTGTGCCGCCATGCGGCCTAGCGATTTAAAGCCGTTTTTTAAACTACTACCATTTGAGCCAACCGGTGCACAGCTAAGGGCAATAAACCAGATAACCGATGATCTACAAAAATCAACACCTCAAAACAGGCTTCTACAAGGTGATGTAGGAAGCGGAAAGACGGTAGTTGCCGCCGCTGCGGCATACTTTGCGGCCGATAACGGTTTTAAAACAGCCCTAATGGCACCAACCGAACTTTTGTGTAACCAACACTATAAAACCCTGTCTAAGCTGTTAGAGGGGAGCGGGATAGACGTTTTAAAGTTAAGCGGAACCGTAAAAGGTAGGGAGCGTAAGGAGCTGCTAGAGAGGCTAAGGGAGGAACCTCCCTGTGTTCTTATAGCTACAAGTGCGGTTTTATCACAACCGGTGGAATTTTTAAGGTTAGGGCTTTGTGTAGTGGATGAGCAACATCGCTTTGGTGTTAAACAGCGCTCAAAACTTTTTGCAAAGGCCGATAATCCACATGTGCTCGTAATGAGCGCCACTCCAATACCGAGAACACTTGCACTTTTAATTTATGGAGAGCTTGATATCTCGGTGCTTGATGAGCTACCAAAGGGTAGAATACCGATAAAAACCCGCCTGACCAACAGTGAAAAAAGGGGGAGAATGTTCGGGTTTTTAGATAAGGAGATAGCAAAGGGGAGGCAGGTGTATATTGTCTGCCCGGTAATAGAGGAGAGTGAGCAGGGGTTACAGGATGTAGAGAGCTACTACAATGATATTGCCAAACAACTTTTGCCACACAGAACTATTGCTCTATTGCATGGTAAACAGTCGGCGGGCGAAAAGGCAACGGTAATGGAGGATTTTGCCGAGGGGACTATAGATATTCTATGTACAACAACCGTTGTAGAGGTTGGTGTTGATGTACCTAATGCCACCGTGATGGTTATAGAGAATGCAGAGCAGTTCGGCCTTGCCACACTTCATCAGCTACGCGGAAGGGTAGGGCGTGGTAGTGAGGAAAGCTGGTGCTTTTTGGTTAGCGATAGCAAAAAGGAACAGACGTTAGAGCGGCTACACAGGGTTGTTACCACCGAAGATGGCTACGAGCTTGCAAAATTTGATCTCGAGACAAGAGGCCCCGGTAATTTTTTTGGCAGTGAGCAACATGGCCTGCCTCCGCTTTCGATAGCAAGCCTTGCAAAGGATATTACCATACTTGAGAAGACCACCGCAGCCGCAGATACTATACTTAAACATGACCCCGAGCTAAAGGCGGCAGAGAACAAGCTGCTTGCGGATGAGGTTATGAAATTATTCACAAAATTTGGTGGATTTGCAAAGAACTAATTGTAGCTTTGACAACACCCATGTATATCCTACTTATATTGACAAAAAATACTACATGTGGTAAAATTATTGGAGTGGTACCTAAAAAAGTGGTTCTGATTTGAAAAGAAACTTCATCGCATTTTATGCGTGTTTATTATCGGCCTTAATGCTATTTTCTGCCTGTTCTGTACAGCCGGAAAGCGGTAGCGTGTCATCTGATGCAGTTAGCTTAGATATTAACGAGGCATCATCTGCCGTGCAGCCGGACGAAAATTCAGCCCCAACCAGTAACCCTGAGCCGCAAGAGGAGGAACCTGTAATTACACAGGATCAAATAAATCCATTTACAGGCTTGCTAAAGGATGAAAGTTTTAGGGATGATATGCGCCCTATAGCGATAATGGTTAACAACATTCAGCAATCACTCCCTCAAAAAGGCCTAAGCGAGGCCGACATTGTCTACGAGATAGTTACAGAGGGTGGAAGCACAAGATTGATGGCGATCTTTTCCCAAGGCTTTGATCTGCCGACAATCGGCCCTGTTCGCAGCGCAAGGGATCAGCATATACAGTTAATGCTATCCTACCAACCGCTCTATCTTCATATCGGCTCCAGTGCACCGGCAGATAGCATGCTTGATATCTACCACTATGCCAACAGAGATGTCGATGGTATGATATTCTCGGAGGCAATATGGTATGACGAGGAAAGGGCAGAAATATTATCACAGCATATAACAAATGTAGATGAGCACTGTTGGTTTACCGATGGTGAAACTTTAGAAAGGGCGGTGAACGAATACAACCTTGATGCCAATGTTTTAGAGCAACCGGACTCTGTTTTTGATTTTCTAGCACCTGATGAGGAGCGAACACCAAAACTTACGGCCGATAGCTTTAATGTAAAATTTAGTGAATATTCAACCTCAAGTTTTGAATATAATCCCGATATAGGGAAGTATGAGAAATCAATCTTCGGTGAACCACAGATTGATGCCAACACAGGCGAGCAGCTAAGCTTTAAAAATGTTCTCATACTGTTTACCACAATTTCCACATACCCCGATGGTATACTTGCCGATGTCCAGTATAACTTTGGAGGGGTAGGCTACTACTTTACAAACGGTGGTTACGAACATGTGCGCTGGCTAAAAGGCGCTCCGGAGGAACCGCTTCGCATAGTAAGTAGTGACGGGGTGGAACGCTCGGTAGAGATAAATCCGGGTAACACCTATGTAGCGATGGTCGATCTATCCCATTTTGCAACCTTTGCAGAATTTGAGATGTCATAATATTTTAAGAGGAGAAATTAATGAAAAAAGTACTGTTACTTATTCTCTGCATAGCGGTAATGGCAACAACACTTGCCGCATGCAGTGAGGAGGCACCGGCCTCAACACCGGAGCCAACATCGACAGCACAGCCCACAAGCGAAGCAGAGCCGGAGCCAGAGCCAGAACCGGAACCGGAGCCCTACTACCCAAGCCCGCTAACCGGTGAGGAAAAGGATGCAGATTATCCTATCGATCAACGTGTACTGGCAGTAATGGTTAACAACCGTGTAGACGGCCTACCCCATTCCGGCGTAAGTGAGGCATCGGTATGTTATGAGATGGTTACCGAGGGTGGTATTACCCGTTATATGCTAGTGTATGATGACTATACAACTATTCCTGAAATAGGCCCGATACGTAGCGCACGCCATGGTCATATTCAGTTTATGGCACCTTTAAATGCAATCTATCTGCATGATGGCGGCAGTACCCCTGCGCTTGAGATGCTAAACGTTTTAGATTGGACTAACGGTGATGTTAATCCGGGTGGTGCTGTCTATCGTCGTAGCCGCCCAGGCTACTCAACCGATGAGACGGAGTACTCCAACGCAGAGCTGTTAGTGGCAGAGCTTGAGAAGGATAAATACGAAACATCCGGTGCACCCCCTGCACCTATTACACTTCACGGTTTTGTAAACTATAACGAAGATCCGGTACTTCCAACAGGCGGTAGCGCACTACAGGTTAGCTGGAAGTTCTCCGCATCATACGATGGTTACTTTGAGTATAACGCTACAACCAACCAGTACGAAAAGAGCCAGTTTGGTATTAAGCTTGTAGATGAAAACAATGGCGAGCCCTTTGCATATGAGAATGTTTTAGTACTGTTTACCTCTATCGTTCCCCATGGTGACGGCACAAGCGGTATCGTAGAGATTGACCTTGGAAGCGGTGGTGTAGGATACTACCTATATGGCGGCCAATACCAGGAGATCAGATGGCGTAAGGGTGGCCCGACAGATCCGCTACAGATTTACACAGCGGATGGCACCGAGACACCTGTTCTATTAAATGTAGGACAATCATATATTGCTGTAGTAGATCTTGGTATGCACGACTCCACCTTCCAGATTAGTGGCATCGACAGTGATACAGCCCTTGATGCAGATGCAAATGCAGATGCCGATGCAGCGGCAAACGAATCAGACGCGGATGAAGAATAAATTATGAACAAAACAAGACACAGCAAAACACTAAAAGCAGTATTGCTTTCGGCGGTGCTGTGTCTTGCCGTATCCTGCACCGAAGAAGGTGTAAGCAGTAGCTCAGCTTCTCAGGCTGTTATGCCACAGGTTGAGGCTGCTGCGGCTCTTGAAACTCCCGACATAGAGCAACATGACATTAACCCCCTAACAGGTCTTGCCCCCATAGAGGGGCAGGCAGAGGGAACAAGGCCGATAGCATTAATGATAGATAACAATCCCTTAGCAGTGCCGCAGACAGGTATTTCGGCGGCCGATGTTATCTATGAGATGGAAACAATTGGGGGCAGTACCGATTTAATGGCACTGTACTCCGACCCAAATGCTATTGTAGCCGCAGGGCCTATAACATCGATAAGCCGGCAGTTTGCCGAGCTTGCAATGGCTCAAAACGCTGTTCTTGTTAATATCGATTCCGATATTTATGCCGAAAATCTACTTAACTATTATGGCTACCAAAATGTAGATGGCATGTATCTAGGTACCACGGCCTTCAGTTTTGACCTGCCCCGCTCCTATGAAAAGGGGAACGAGTACTCATGGTACACAAATAGCGGGCTTATCACCGGCGCAATGGCAACAAACTCAATATCTTCAACCGGTGGATATAACCCACTCTTTAACTTCGCCGCAGAGGGTGCGGATGTAGCTGATGGGTTTGAGGGAGATGCGCAAACGGCCGTAAACTTTAATTTTTCTGCAACAGCAACCGGTGAGTTGCGTTACAATAGTGCAACACAGAGCTATGATAAATATATCGGTGGTGCAGTACAGGCGGACAGTATAGAACAAAAAACACTTAGCTTTAATAATGTTTTAATACTGTTTTGTGATGTAACCAAACAGAGCGACAACCATACCCTGAACTTTGTGTTAACACAGGGCGAGGGTGTGTATATCACAGGTGGTAAATATCAAAACATTAGCTGGCAAAAAGGCTATCCGGACGATCAGCTAATACTATTTAACGATGCAGGAGAGAGTATACCGGTAGCAACCGGAAAATCATATATAGCATTTGTATCTACTACTCAGAAGGATTCGTTGGTGATAAGTTAGATGAAAAATATTTTAGTCGTAAACGGGCCAAACCTAAGAAAACTTGGCACACGTGAGCCGGGTTTATACGGAAGCGAAACACTAGATGATGTGTGTGATAGAATAAAAAAAGAGGCCGATGCCCTTTCGGCACAGGTCTCTTTTTTTGTAAG
>CAYJOX010000122.1:0-5711 GCA_964371915.1 uncultured Oscillospiraceae bacterium | reverse complement strand
GCTATGCAAAGTCGGCCGCTAATAAAGATGAGCTTAACGAGATTTTACAGGAAATTAAAGATGCTAACGGAACACTGTTTTTCGAGGTGAAATCCGCCATAGGTTCGAGGGATGATCTCGGTAGGCCTACCTGCAGCCCGGCAGAAAACAAGGCGGCATTTATTAAAACATTGGCCGATAACTAAAAGATAAGGGGTAAAGTAATGTCCGAGAATAATAAAACAGTATACATGTGCTTTGGTACCGATATTATACATGGTGGGCATATATCGATAATAGACAAGGCGGCACAGCTTGGTAACCTAACCGTGGGTATACTTTCGGATAAGGCGGTTGCTAGCTTTAAACGCTTTCCAATACTTAACTTTTCCGAGCGCTCTAAGCTTATAGGGGGGATTAAGGGTGTAGAGACGGTTGTCATGCAGGATACCTTAAGCTATGCAGATAACATCTCAAGATATAAACCCGATTATGTGGTGCATGGCGATGATTGGGTTACCGGTTTTCAAAAACCTATCAGAGACGAGGTTGTTGCCTGCCTTAAAACATATGGTGGGCAGCTAGTTGAGTTTCCGTTCTCGGATGACGAGGTATATAAAAAATTAGAGGCCTCACAGCGCAAAGATCTAGCTATTCCGGACATAAGGCGGGGCAGGCTTAAAAAGCTGTTAGAGATGAAATCTTTAGTATCGGTAATAGAGGCACACAGCGGAATTACCGGCCTTATTGCCGAAAAGACGGTTGTATTAAAGGATGGCAAAACCCATCAGTTTGATGCGATGTGGTGCTCTAGCCTTTGTGATTCTACCGCAAAGGGTAAGCCGGATATCGAGCTTCTTGATATGTCGGCAAGGCTTAAAACGGTAGATGAGATAATGGATGTTACCACAAAGCCGATAATCATAGATGCCGATACCGGCGGCCTTACCGAACATTTTGTTTACAACATAAGAACGCTGGAGCGCATAGGTGTTTCGGCGGCAATTATCGAGGATAAGATAGGCCTTAAGAAAAACTCGCTTTTTGGAACCGATGTTGAGCAGACGCAGGATAGCATAGAAAATTTTTGTGCAAAAATCTCTGCCGGTAAGGCGGCGTTAAAGACAGAGGATTTTTACCTAATAGCAAGGGTAGAAAGCCTTATACTAGAACAGGGGATGCAGGATGCACTAGATAGGGCGTTTGCCTACGTTTCTGCCGGTGCCGATGGTATAATGATACATTCAAGGCAGAAAGAGCCGGGCGAGATATTTGAGTTTTGCGCAAAGTTTAGGGAAAAAAACAGCGCTACACCACTTGTGGTTGTTCCAAGCTCCTTTGCCTCGGTAACCGAGGATGAGTTTGAAAAACGTGGCGTAAACATAGTAATATATGCAAACCAGCTTACAAGAAGCGGTTTTCCGGCAATGCAGAAGGTTGCAAAAACAATACTGGAACACGGCCGAGCAATGGAGGCGGACGAGCTTTGTATGTCGATAGGCGAGATTTTAAACCTTATTCCGGAAGAATATTAATATGACAGCTATAATACTAAATTCCGGCATGGGTAACAGGATGGGCAACCTTACAAACAACACCCATAAGGCCATGGTCGGGCTAAAAAATGGTGAGACGATATTTGCAAGGCAGATAAGAATATTAAAGGATTGTGGTATAAAGGACTTTATAATTACGACCGGTGCCTTTGAGCAACAACTTATTGATGAATCGAAAAAAGCTGAGTTCGAGGGGATAAATTTTACCTTTGTAAACAACCCTATATATGATAAAACTAACTATATCTATTCGCTTTATCTTGCAAGGGCGCTGATAAAGGACGATGTTCTGCTACTGCATGGTGACCTTGTGTTTAACGGTGGGTTTATCCGCAAAATTTTAAGCACGCCTATAAAGGATTTAGGCTGTGTTAATAGATGCCTGCCTCTGCCGGAAAAGGATTTTAAGGCGCAGCTACAGGGTGGTAAGATAGTAAAGGTAGCGATAGATATCTTTGATGAGGGTTGTTATGCCTTCCAGCCGCTGTATAAACTTTCAAAAGAGACATTTGAGCTTTGGATGAAAAGGATAGAACAGTTTTGTGATGATGGCAATGTAAAGGTATATGCCGAAAACGCCCTAAACGAGATTGCGACAGGGCTAGACATAGCGCCCTTTTCGTACGAGGACGATTATATAGAGGAGATAGACACCCCCGAAGACCTACACCGTGTGGGTAGTGCGATACGATATTACGACTATGCAGAGCAAAACATTATAGCCGAGGAGGTTAACAGCGAGTATATATTAAGCTATCTGAAAAAAAACAACCTTAAAAATCCAATGCTTGTCTGTGGTGAGAATACCGGTAGGCTTGCAATGGCTGCAGAGCTTATAGCCGCACTGCCAAACATAACGATATACAGCGGCTACTCGGCAAATCCGAGGTATGAGGAGGTAGTGCAGGGCACACAGCAGTTTATTCAAAGCGGATGTGATTGTATTATAGCCCTTGGCGGCGGCAGTGCCATAGATGTTGCAAAATGCATAAAGGGTCATATAGCTTCATCTTCTAAGGATGATTTTTTTAGCTGTAATATCGGCTATTCACCGTTAAAGATAGTTGCGATACCCACGACTGCCGGCACAGGAAGCGAGAGCACAACATTTGCCGTAATATATCTCGATGGTGAGAAAAAATCTATCGAGCAGGATTGCCTACTGCCTGATCTAGTGGCGCTTATGCCGGAGTTTCTTGAAAAATTGCCTATATATCAAAAAAAGTGCACCGCAATGGATGCAATGTCGCAGTGTATAGAGTCTATCTGGGCGAGGGGTGCAACCGAGCAATCACAGCGGTATGCGGTAGCCGGGCTCGAATACATCCTTGAAAACATAGATGCCTATATAGAAGGGGATGAAACAAAAAACAAGGGCATGTTAACTGCCGCAAACCTTGCGGGCAGGGCTATAAACATATCCAAAACTACAGCGGCACATGCCATGAGTTATAAGATAAGTAGCCTTTACGGCATATCACACGGCCATGCAGTAATACTATGCCTGCCGGAAATAATGAGGTTTATCTGCCGGCAGCCGGCAGATGAAAAGCTTAAAGAAAAATATTCTGTAATATGCGATGTTTTCTCTAAAGATAGCTTAGCAGAGGTTGCAGATGATGTTGCCGCCATAGCCGGCAGGCTGGGCCTTACTAAACCTATGGCAAACTTAAAGTAATATATATATACATTTGTAAGCTCGGTTAACCTACAACGGCTGGGCAACAATCCGGTACCGATAGATTATAGCCGGATGAAAGAGCTTTATATTAAAATATTATAGAAAAAAAACTCACTGCGGATATTATACCCTGCGGTGAGTTTTTCGGTCTAGTTAGTTTTTAAAACGGTGCATAGCAGTAGAGGCAGAAATCAAATGGCTGTACCGGCAGTTGTTCAAGTTCTTCGTCTGTAAAGCTTAGATCCTTAACGTCTCCCTCGTAGTCGATCTGTAGGTAGACATGGTAACAACTCTCGGATAGATCCTCGTTGTTATGGAACTGGTAGATTGTGCGCTCCCTTACCTCATTCTCTGGTACATCGTACACAGTCCTGCCAAACTCAAAAGCCCTATCCTCGTTAACCTGTGAGATAATTGTAGGGGTTATCTCGGGGAAGGTTAGTGGGGCGTTGTTGTATATTATCTTATCATGACTCTCGTTCTTCTGTTTTATCATAAGCATAGAAGAATAGCTGCCGGGCTCGCTAAAATCATAAGAGCCATGGTCGGCAAGGATAATAATGGTAGAATCATCATAAACGCCGGAGTTTTTAAGCTCCTCTATAAACAGATTTAACGTATAAAACATACCCTTTGTCTGCTGTGCCCTAGTAACCTCTCCTACCCCGGCAAACTCGCCAAACTCGTTATTTTCGTAGGGTGGGTGGGATCCCATAAGGTGTACTGTAGAAAACACATTATCATCTATATAGTTGAAATCATTCTCTGCCATCCTCTCCATCAATGCCTTTTGATGGTCTACATCCGGCGCCTCGGAAAAATTGGTATAGCCAAGCAATGACATTGTAAAGTTTTCAATCAAAAACTCCTTAACACGTAGCGGTGCATATCTAAACAGTGTAAGCGAAAGGTTTGCCCTTAAAAATACAGCATAATCCATGGATGGGTTCTTATCGATAATCTCTATGTTTTCTATCTTCCCCGCCGCCTGTTCAAAATCGGTTATATATTTACCGGCAGCATTCCATGGGTGGATAAAAGATATGTATCCGGCATCCTGTAACACACCGTAGTAGTTATCGGAATACGCCCATGCGTCATCATAATATTGCGTTACCTGCTCTATCTGGGTTGCAGGAGATGTGTCATGTTCTTCAAACAGGCTTTTTGTATCATAGTAGCCGGTTGCAAGCATAACGGCGGCCGGTTTTGTAGAGTAAAAATAGGTTGATAGGTTCGTAAACCTTGTAAAATCGCTATAGTTATCGAGTGTGCCGGGGTAGGTATCTTCCATCTCCTGTAATGCAGATTCCGATGTTGCATCCAGTATAAATAAAAAGATATTTTCATTTTCAGATATAGTGGTAAGTGTATCCTGACTAAACCCCTTTACCGCATTAAGGTCGTTGCTTACAAACATAAGCGATACTGCCGCAACTATCTGCATGGCAGACAAAAGCCCGGCGGCATACCCCATAATGGGCCGGCTTTTTTTCACCACCAGCGCTACTACAACTATAGCAACAACTACTATAAACCATACTATCCAGTTTATAGTCATGTCGCCACGCATAGAATCCCAGTCGATAACCGTCTGGTTAATAAAGCCGAAGTTAGGGTTTAGGAAGTTAGCCTGTAGATAGCCGATAACCGTTCCGCCAAATATTCCTGCCGAAACAAAAACCTTTAAGGGCTTAGGTAGTATCGCAAACACGAACACTATAACCAAAAAGATAGATATAGATAATATAAAAAACACATGCCAAACATCACTCGGGGCATAGTCTACCTGATTAATGTTAACTGCTATTGTTTCAAGTGGGCCTAAGAAGGTAAATGTTATTACAAAAAATGCCGCAGTTAATATATCGCCCAGTGTGAGTTTAGCCTTAAGATAGTTTAATAATTTCATCAGTATGGTTCCGGTAAAATTTAATTCATCATTAGATACAAGTATATCACGAAACAATGTGTATTTCAACCATGCGATATTTGACTTTTATTATTATGATATGATATAATCCGTTATATGATATTTATTTGCATATAAGGAATAACAAGATGAAAAATACCACATATTTCATTACAGCAATTGTAATAACTGCGCTACTCTCTACAACTGCCTTCGCATATCTGGACCCATCGGTAATGACACAGTTAATACAGGCTATTGCTGGCATCGTAATTGCTGTAGGTGCAGTTGTTGGCGTGTATTTTTACAAGATAAAAAAGAAGGTTACAAAGGCAATGAATCTTGATGAAAATGATAAAAAAGAGGTTGAGGATGAACTGGTAGTATTTGACACCGATTCTAAAAAAGAATAACCGGTAGTTCTTGTACTTAACATGAAAAAATATAAAGGCTTAATAAAGTTAAGCATCTTTGCGCTCTTTGTAATAGCTGTGAATTTATTTGTGGTTAATATAACGATAGTTTTTGGGGAAAGCATGGCTCCAACGTTAAATAACCTAAATGTTGTGTTACTATATAAATT
>CAYJOX010000121.1:0-5721 GCA_964371915.1 uncultured Oscillospiraceae bacterium | reverse complement strand
GAACTCACAACTAACCCTTAGGAGGGGTTTATTATATCCATTTAACTAAGAGGGCATATTCATTTTTTGGTGTTTCAAAAGTGGCGAAAGTTGATTGTTGCAACATCCCCTTAGGAGGGGTTTATTATATCCATTTAACTAAGAGGGCCAATATTATTTTGTACCGGTTAAATATTGACTACCGGTTGAATAAATTTTTGTTATCTCACAAAGTATCTGTGTTGCTTTTTGCATCGCCTCAACCGAGATATGCTCATAGGGGCCGTGGAATGATGCACCACCTGTGGAAAGATTAGGGCAGGGGAGACCCATATAAGAAAGCCGTGCTCCGTCTGTTCCACCTCTTATAGGTGTTATATGCTCCACCAAACCTGTAACGTTAATTGCCTTTACAGCATTTTCTACTAGATGATAGTTATCTTCAATTACCGGTGCCATGTTAAGGTAGCTATCTTCAATCTTAATAGTTGCAATGTTATTATATTTCTGATTAATGTCATCGGTAAGCTTGTGTAACAGAGCCTTTTTTTCGTTAAATAGCTCAATATTATGATCACGTATCAACATACTGGCAGTTGCTAGAGCGGCCGTTCCATGGATGGAATCTACATGAATAAAACCTTCGTACCCTTCGGTTACCTCGGGACGTTGATTTTCCGGAAGTAGTGAAATAAACTCCGCAATTATACCTGTGGCATTAACCATAACTCCCTTTGCTTCACCGGTATGAACGGATACTCCCGTTACAGTTAATGTAGCACCTGCTGCATTAAACGTTTCATACTCTATACCGCCTACTAACCCTCCATCTACGGTATAAGCATAATCGGCACCAAATGTCTCAAGATCAAATCCGTCAGCACCTATGCCAATCTCCTCATCTGTCGTAAAGGCTATAGCAAGTGACGGGTGGGGGAGACTTTCTTCCTTAATAATATAAAGAAGTTCCATAATCTCGGCAATACCGGCCTTATCGTCTGCACCAAGCAAGGAACTACCATCGGTAGTTATAAGTGTTTGCCCAATAAAACTTTTTAGCGATTTGGTTTTAGCGGTATCAAGACAGTCGCCGTTAGAAAATTTAATGACCTCACCAGAATATTTTTCATGAAACTGCGGGTTTACAACCCCGCTAAATGCATCACTGGTATCCATATGTGCAATAAAGCCAAGTCTTGGTAAATTTTCACAGCCCAAGGAAGAAGGTATTTTTGCGTAAACGGTGCCATTTTCTCCGGTTACGGTATCATTAACACCAAGCTCTTTAAGCTGGGATAGTAGTAGCTCTGCCAGCTGTGCCTGACCTTTAGAGGACGGGCGTGCCTTTGATGTGGCATCTGCCTTAGTATCAATTTTTACATATGAAATAAAATTGTCAATTAATCTCATCTTCACTTCCAAACTTAAAGTTGCAGATGTTATTTTAACATATCCCATTGCAAATATCAAGACTTTTTCATCTATATTATTAAAATAATAATCTTTTGATGGTATCACGAAAAAAAGGTATCATAATAATTAATTATGTGTGTTATGAAACATTGACACAAAAATGTTTCGATGATATAATTTGAACATCTACTATTTATTTTTAAAAAGTTGTTTACAGACTTAAATACTAAGGAAAGGTGTGTATCATGCGCTATTATGCCGAGGAGGCCCTCGGGTTATTAGAGACTGTTGGAATGGTTCCTGCGCTTGCTGCTTGCGATAAGATGCTTAAGGCCGCAGATGTCGAGCTAGTCTCTTATGAAAATATCGGCTCTACCTTAGTTACTATAATGATAAAGGGAGATGTGGCATCGGTGACAGAGGCCATTAAGGCCGGCACTCAGATTGCCTCAGCCATTGGCACACTAACGGCATCCAAGGTGATTCCAAGACCGGTGAAGCCTATCGGTGATATTGTTTCAATTTACGATGTCGACAATATGTAATCTAGGAGATTATTAATGGCAAACAGAGAGGCGCTAGGCCTTATAGAAACATTTGGTATAGTTTTTTCTATCGAGGCTGCAGATGCAATGTGTAAGGCATCTGCTGTTGATTTAGTTGGCTTTGTAAATACTGCATCGGGCTATATTTCAATCATTGTAGAGGGAGACATTAAAGCCTGTGATACCGCAGTTGAAGCCGGTGTTAAGGCGGTAGGTGATATGGGCGGCGAGGTTTATAGTTCGGTTGTAATAGCTAACCCGCACAAAGACCTAGACAAAATTACACGATTATATGCAGTTGAAACATTGTTACCAGAAAACATTTGATAGAAAGAACGTTTTTATCGACTATAATAATTCATATGAAAGGAGGATAGGATATGCAGATAATAGACCACGACCTGCTCTCGGTGCAAGAGGCAAGAATACTTGCTGAAAATGCCCGTGAAGCACACAAAATTCTTGTATCTTTTCCTCAAGAAAAATTGGATGAAATTGTCGAATGCATGGCCGAGGCAATATCAAAGCATAGCTTAGACCTTGCACAGATGTCGTGGGAAGAAACCGACTACGGCATATGGCAAGATAAATATATAAAAAATAGATTTGCATGTGAATACCTCCCAAACAAGCTCAAGGGTATGCGTTGTGTCGGCATAATAAATAAAGATGAGGTTAATCGCATAACCGACGTTGGTATTCCCGTTGGTGTTGTTGCTAATATCTGTTCTGCTACAAGCCCAGTATCTACTACAATAAATGGTGCCCTTATTGCTATTAAATCCGGCAATGCGATGGTTTTCTCACCTCATCCCAGGGCAAAGAAATCTATAATAAAGACACTTGATATAATGATTGAGGCTGCCTATGGTTGCGGACTCCCGGAAAACGCCTTGTCATATCAACAAAACATCACAAGGCTTGGAACACAGGAGCTCGTTAATAATAAAAACGTTAACCTAATAATTAACTCCGGCGTTCCCGCAATGTTGAACAGCTGCTATAAGGCCGGTAAACCTGTGATATACGGTGGTGCAGGCAATGGGCCGGTATTTATAGAAAGAACTGCCAACATAAAACAGGCCGTTATCGATATTATTTCAAGTAAAACCTTTGATAACGGAGTTGTTTCAGCATCGGAACAGGGGATAGTAGTCGATGCCTGTATTGCCGAGGAGGTGAAGCACCAACTGGAGATAAACGGTGCATACTTTATGAGCGAAGATGAAGAAAATCGTTTAGCCAACCTCCTATATCATCAAAACGGTTCTTTAAACCCCGAATCGGTTGGTAAATCCGCTATCGAACTTGGCAGATTGGCAAGGATATCTTTAAAACCAGATGTAAAGGTGTTGATATCTCAACAAAAATATGTATCACCGATAAATCCTTACAGCAAAGAAAAATTCTGCCCGGTTATGGCTTTTTATATAGAAGATGACTGGATGAATGCCTGTGAAAAATGTATCGAACTACTATTGAGTGAGCGCACCGGGCACACCCTTGTAATTCACTCTAACGATGAATCGGTTATAGAACAGTTTGCACTAAAAAAGCCTGTTGCAAGAGTTTTGGTAAATACTCCTTCTACATTTGGTAGCATGGGCATGACTACAAACCTTTTTCCCGCCATGACACTGGGTAGTGCATCTGCCGGTGATGGTATAACCTCCGATAATGTTTCTCCGCTCAACCTTATCTATGTGCGTAAGGTGGGTTATGGTGTTAGAAATATTGAGGATATCGGGTTAGGGGCTCCGCACACTAACAGCGTTGTCAATAAAAATGATAATGATGATGAAAAGATAGATTTAGACTCATTACAGAAGATATTAACTGAGTTCCTGAAAAATCTGCAATAAGAATAAATATATTAATTAAAATGACTTATACAAAGAAAAGAGGTAAAGACGATGGATATTCGTGAGTTTTCTAATAGGCTGTCCGAGGCTACCAAAAACATGTCAAATGACGATCGCACGGCGCTAATAAAGATGTTCTCATCGATCTCAAACGAGATTGAAGGTATTCCTTCACAAAGCACTCCTGTTTCAGCAGTTACACAGGGTAGTGCAGGCACCCCTAACGATGGTAAGTATACCTACTATTCCACCATCGCATCCCCAACATCTGCAGTAGATGAGGACGGTGTTCCTCTCGGCCCTACCGATAGGCTTGTAAAGCTTAAGGAAAATTTCTTAAAGCAGGTTCCCTCTATCACTACCCATAGGGCTAAGGTTTTTACCGAGGTATATAAGGCTAACCCCGGTATGCCTATGATGCTACTTCGTGCCATGGCTTTTCGCAAGGCATGTGAGACAGCACCGCTCGTGATTCAGGATAACGAGCTTATTGTAGGAGCACCCTGTGGCGCCCCTCGCTCCGGTGCGTTTGCACCCGACCTTGCATGGAGATGGATGAGAGACGAGCTTGAAACTATAGGTAACCGCCCTCAGGATCCTTTCTATATCTCTGAGGAAGATAAGCAATATATGAAGGATGTTTTATTCCCATTCTGGGAGGGTAAATCCAACGATGAGCACTGTGAAAGCCTATACCGTGAGGCAGGCGTTTGGGAACTATCCGGCGAATCCTTTGTATCCGACTGTTCCTACCATGCAATAAGCGGTGGCGGTGATTCAAACCCAGGCTATGATGTAATCACCATGCATAAAGGTTTTAATGATATTCGCCAAGAGGCAATGAACTATCTTTCTAAGCTGGATTATGATAATCCGGACGATATGGATAAAATATATTTTTATAAGGCTGCAATAGAGACCTCCACCGGCATAATTAATTATGCTCAACGCATATCTGACTATGCCACAGAGCTTGCAGCTAAAGAATCCGACCCAAAAAGAAAATCCGAGCTGTTGAAGATAGCCGCCGTTAACGCAAGGGTTCCGGCACACAAGCCCGAGACATTCCATGAGGCTGTACAGGCTGTGTTTACAATCCAGTCACTATTGCCTATCGAGGAAAATCAGACCGGTATGTCGATTGGGCGTGTAGACCAGTATATGTATCCATTCTATAAAGATGATCTTGAGTCCGGAAGGATTACAAACTACGATGCGTTTGAGATAGCCGGCTGTATGCTTATCAAGATGTCTGAGATGATGTGGGTTACTGCAGAAGGGCAGTCTATGTTCTTCGCCGGATATCAGCCTTTTGTAAATATGTGTCTCGGCGGTGTTACAAGGGATGGACGTGATGCTACAAACGAGCTTACATATCTTTTAATGGATGCTGTTCGCCATGTAAAAATCTATCAGCCTTCTGTTGCTTGCCGAATACATTCACGCTCACCCCATAAGTATATGAAAAAGATTGTTGATGTTATTCGCTCCGGTATGGGCTTTCCTGCCTGCCACTTTGATGACGGCCATATAAAAATGATGCTTGCAAAGGGTGTTTCGGTACAGGATGCTAGGGATTACTGCCTAATGGGCTGTGTGGAGCCCCAAAAATCCGGTAGGCTATACCAATGGACATCCACTGCATATACACAGTGGCCTATCTGTATAGAGCTTGTGCTTAATAACGGGGTGGATCTTTGGTATGGTAAACAGGTAGCGCCTAACCTCGGTGAGTTAGAGGACTACAAGACCTACGAGCAGTTTGAGGCCGCCGTTAAAGAGCAGATTAAATATGTAACAAAATGGACAAATGTTGCTACCGTTATCTCACAGCGTGTACACCGTTACAACGGCCCAAAACCCCTTATGTCGCTAATGTATGAGGGATGTATGGAAAGCGGCAAGAATGTTATGGATGGCGG
>CAYJOX010000120.1:5432-5729 GCA_964371915.1 uncultured Oscillospiraceae bacterium | reverse complement strand
TAATTGCAGTAATAGCGATTATCGAAGAAATTAATGATACTAAGGCTATACAGCTAAGTGCACAGCTTGATCCGCTTGTGGGTGCCTATAATAAAAAGGCTACCGAGGCACATATTACAGAGCATCTAACCCAAAACGGTCTTGGTGTATTTTTTATGATAGACCTTGACAATTTTAAAAGTATAAACGATAATTTTGGGCATGCTTATGGGGATGATGTGCTTAAAAATGTATATGCATCCATCTGCAAAAATTTTAGGACGGACGATATTATCGGCCGTATAGGCGGTGATGAAT
>CAYJOX010000120.1:2524-5422 GCA_964371915.1 uncultured Oscillospiraceae bacterium | reverse complement strand
TTGTATTTCTTTCAGGTGCTGTGGATAATGATAAGATAATAAAGAAAGCTACAAGCCTTTGCTCTGATATCAATAGGGTATACACCAATAACAACCTATCGATAGAAATTTCTTGTAGTGTTGGTATTTCAATATCACCGGGGCACGGCAGAACATTCGAAGAACTTTACAATAAGGCAGACATTGCCATGTATGCATGCAAAAAGGCAACTAAAAATGGTTATAAAATTTTTAAAGCCGACATAGAGGGGTAAACCCTATGCCGGCTTTGTTTGTAAAAACATTATTATTCTTTATTAAGTTCTAAACGTCTGTTATACAGTTCGATAAATTTATCTGCTAGGATATCCCATGTATAGCCTTCAACAATAGTTTTGTGTGCCGCTTCGCCCATGCTTTCAGCTAGTTTTTCATCCTGTAACAGATTAATTATTTTTTCAGCCCAACTGCCTACATCGAATTCATCGATAATTATTCCGTTTTCCTTGTTAAATAGTGTAGCAGATCCACCGTTGTATGTTGTTATTACTGGACATTTAAAATACATAGCTTCCAATAAAACCATGCCAAAAATCTCATACCTTGTTGGAAGTAAAAAAACATCTGAAAGATTATAAACCGATTTTAAATATTTTTGTTCGACCCTTTCCTTGAAAATTACTTTATCGGTTAGACCGAGCCTGCTAATCTTTTTACGGCACAATGTTACATACTCATCGCTGCCTTTGCCTATTAAAACAAGCTTGCTATCCGGTACCGAACTCTGAACCTCTTTAAAGACATCAAGTAAAAATAGTGTATTTCTTCTTGGTTCTATAGCGCCGATATATAGTATTAGCTTGCTACGCTCTTTTTCGGCAGATAGACACTCTATAAACTCGTGCTTATCGGCCGGAGAATCGGGGTTGTCGATATTTGTAAGGTCGAGGCCTACACCAATTGTTTGCACCTTTTTAATCCCTTTAGCCTTGAGATATTCGGTGGCAAGTATACTTTTTGTTCCTACCAATAGATTGTTTTTGTTGATAATAGGAAGAAGTGTTTTGTCGAATACTTTTGCTTTTTTAATATCACCTTTGTTCATATTAAAGTAGTATGGGCCATGGTAGTTAACACATTTTTCGGCTGCGATGATATGAAGATATAATGATGTAATAGCTATCTGTAATATGTCATAGTCTTTTATATATTTACCTATAGATGGATAGAGCCCCTCTTTAAACACTCCAAAGCCACGAATCCACAAGATGTTAAGGCTATACTCACCATCGAACTCAACAGTCTGTTTGTGATCCTTGTCGCTGCCGTTGAAATACATGACATCGCATTGATGCCCTTTTCTTATTAGTGCCTTCGCCTGCCCAACTTCCTGTAGATTATAGGTGTTTTGATTGGGTTTTGTGGGGTGTGCTCTGATTATGAGTATCTTCATTGTACCTCGTGTAAATAATTACTGAAAATTATATTAATCCCTTTTAAATATATCCCTTGTATATACCTTGTGCGAGACATCGTCAAGTACCGAATCATATCTGTTTGCTATTATGGCATCACACATAGTTTTAAACTTATCAAGGTCATTAACGACTTTACTGCCAAAGAAAGAGGACGAGTCTTTTAAGGTGGGCTCGAAAATAACTATTGTTGCGCCTTTCGCCTTAATTCTTTTCATTACGCCCTGAACCGAGCTTTGCCTGAAATTATCGCTGTTATATTTCATGGTTAGGCGATATACACCCACAACGGGAGGGCTTTTTTCACCGGAATCATACTGGTTGTGATCGCTGTAGCTATAGTAATCGGTCATATGCAAAACCTGGTCGGCTATGAAATTCTTTCTTGTTCAGTTAGCCTCAACTATTGCGGTAACCATGTTTTGCGGTACATCTTGATAGTTAGCTAAAAGCTGTTTTGTATCCTTCGGCAAGCAATAGCCACCATACCCAAAGCTTGGGTTGTTATAATGATCTCCGATTCTTGGATCTAATGATATACCTTTAATAATATCCGTGGCATCTAGGTTTTTTGTCTGGGCGTAGGAGTCTAGCTCGTTAATAAAACACACCCTCATTGCAAGATAGGTGTTAGCAAACAGTTTTACAGCCTCTGCCTCGGTAAAGTTCATTATAAGGGTATCAATCTTATCCTTTAATGCCCCCTGTACTAGCAGCTGCGCAAATTCATTGGCTTTCTCGGTTAACATGGCATCATCTAAGTCTGTTCCAACTATTATTCTTGATGGATACAAGTTGTCATAAAGTGCCTTACTTTCCCTTAAAAATTCCGGGCTGAATAATATTTTGTTGCAACCTGTTTTTTTTCTAAGTTGTTCTGTAAACCCTACCGGTATGGTGGACTTTATTACCATAATACTATCGGGGCTTATCCTGCTAACCTGTTCAACCACCGCCTCTACCGAGGAGGTGTCAAAATAATTCTTGTCTGAATCGTAGTTAGTTGGGGTAGATATTATAACAAAATCTGCATCTTTAAAGGCAACCTCGCTATCCGTTGTGGCTGTAAGGTTAAGCTTCTTGGTTGCAAGATAGTCCTCTATCTCGTTATCTGATATAGGGGATATCTTGTTGTTGATCTGATCAACTTTTTCCTGCATTAGATCAACTGCATATACCTCGTAATTTTGTGCAAGTAATATTGCGTTCGAAAGGCCGACATATCCCGCACCGGCAACTGCTATCTTATAATGATTTTTCATACGATTTCCTTTAGCTATCTATAATGATATAGTAATGTACTGTTGGATGATGTTAGTTGTACAGTATCAACCTCTTGGATTTTTATGTAAATTAATTAACGACCTAAAATAGTATATCTTATAATATAATCACCGGCTGTTCCAATGCCGAACGCAGGGTTAGAAACCATCTCGACAAACCT
>CAYJOX010000120.1:0-2514 GCA_964371915.1 uncultured Oscillospiraceae bacterium | reverse complement strand
TGCTTGTTAAAGTAAAATAGAAAAATGCAAAACAAAAGTGCTGCACCGACCCAGACGATAAGATATTTTAAATATATTGTTGCATACTATTTGAATTATATCATATTACCGAGCATCCGTCAACACAGCAAAAAGCTTGAAATATGTAGCGCGAGGATACACTTTACCCCGATCCAAATTTCTAACAATGTCGCTTGATTTGTTGAATTAATCTCCCAGATGTGTTACAATCTAAAAAACATTTATAGGAGCAAAACTATGAAAAAAAGATTTAGCGTTTTTCTTTCAGTGTTTTTAGCAGTTATGCTAACAATACAACCTCTCACTGCTTTTGCAGACAGTGATGTCTCACCCTCTTCCGATGATGATATATTTGAGGGGTATGATGGGGAAATTGTAACCTTTGACTTTGAAGATCTTGAAGAAGATGATTTAGATCCAGGTATCGAAATAGACGATGAAGGTACTGAATTTTTAGAGCCTATCGAAGATGATTCGATAGTGATCGAAGATGAGGAGGTAGCTCAGGGCTTATTTTCTTCCTTCTGGAACAGCTTCTTCAACTTCTTCAACCCTGCACCTGCACCGGAACCAACCCCAGAGCCGGAACCAACCCCAACCCCGGAGCCGGCACCAACCCCGGAGCCGGCACCGGCTCCCGAAGAGGGTGTTCCATCTGAGCCAGAGCCAGAACCAGAACCAGACCCAGAACCAGAACCGGAGCCGGAGCCACTACAGACAGTATTTGACAGTGTAGAGGCCGCGGTTGCTGCAGGCCACCTAACAGCAGGAATGGAGATAGAAACAACAGGTTTTTATACCCATAACGATGGTGGTGCAGCAAACTACATAGTAGAAACAACAGGAACTGGTGACGGAATTAGCTCTCATCAGCTCAACAACTCTCTTTTTATCAATATGGTAGTTGGTGATGTTATAAATGTAATGCAGTTCGGAGCTATTAATATTGAAGATAGGCATAACTATGATATAAACGATGAAAGTTTAGATAGTGGAGCACAACTTCAGGCAGCTATCGATAGCGGAGCAAGTGTAATAAACTTCCCACAAGCCGGAAATTTTCTATTCACAGATCCACTATTGATATATCAAAAACAAAACTTTACAATAAATGGTAATGGTAGTACTGTTTTTACTGATAATAATTTTAAAGATCAGGAAAAAAATTCTAGGCTCATAGCGATCAGGAATTCAAATAATATTGTTTACGATGCGCTTCATATTGATTCACTACAAACTAGGAATATATTAAATGTCGATATGCAGATGTTGGTTATTGACACTGTTGGACTCGATATTACTAACACGATATTCAAAGGGCCGGGGCCGCAATTAACCAAAAAAAGCCCGGACGATATAGCAAATATAGATGAATCGATATTTGAGACTGAAGAATATCTTGCGCTTGATGATGATATTAATATTTCAAACCTTGATCTTTTTGGTGGATGGAAAGATGTAACAGTATCTAACTGTGAGTTTTACCTTTCGCATGATGGTCCAGTAGGACTATCTTTTATGGCGAGAGATATTGTCGGTCGTGGTGGTAGCGGATTAGTTTTCGAAAATAACTACCTTGAAAAGATAGCACACGATGAGATAGTTGCAGTAGGTATGCAGGGTGCGACTCTTTCTGACATGGTTTTCAGAAACAATACAATGATAATGTATGATGGTCCCCGCACATCAAGCCATCTGGGAATATCGTTTGGTATGAAATCAACAACCAACCCTACAAGTAATTTAGTTGTTGAAAATAATAATATGTACATAGAATCTTCCTATATAGGGATAAATACCAACCATACCACCGAAGGCAACGGGTTGTTTATGAGTGGCAATAACATTATTGCTTCTAAGGGTAAGGGCTACCCTGGCGAAGACTTAAACTACGCTTTCATCAGAAGTGATGATGCAGATGTTGAGGTTATTAGCGGCCCCAATACAATTACTATCGAAAATGACATAAATAATCTATTCACTGGTAACTTTGATATTAGCAATCAGACTATTAATTTAAACGGCAATGTTAGTGGCGCTATTTCGGTTTACGCCGCATCGTTCTCTAATAATATTGTTAACTCAGCCGGCAATATTAACTACCTCACCTACAATGTGAAAGAGGTACTAAATAATCAAATCAATGTTGCTGGAAACATAACGGCCTATCTTCGACTTTTCGGAACCGAGATTAACGAGGGAGAGGATAATGTAACCTTTAACGGAAATATAATACGCTCCAACACTGATGCATCTATACCTGTTATAGATCGTTCCTACCTAATAAGTCTGAATAATGTTAATGTTACCGAAAAATCTGACATAGATATTCTAAACAACTCTATCGTATCGGGTAAGGCTACGGTAGCTAACTACATATATGCCTTCTCAGGTACTCTTCCGGAAATTGTGCCGATACCCGAAGAGCCGGTAGCAGATTCATCATCGGTAGCACAGGAAGAACCGGCGACAGATGAGTCCGCTCCTACAAGT
>CAYJOX010000119.1:0-5760 GCA_964371915.1 uncultured Oscillospiraceae bacterium | reverse complement strand
CCTTGCGTGTAAAACTGCGTTTTTCAGCTTCTCAAAGGAACCGGATGTCTTTCCAAAAACCTTTACCACCTCCATGCCACCTACATACTCTATGATATTTGCGTTCATATTATCAAGGGCGGCAAAATATTTCGGCATTCTCTTCATGCCAACACTCATCATGGACATCATAGGAATAACCCCGGCTAAAATTATAGCAAAGGATAAAAGACCGAGTCGCCAATCCAAAACAAAAATGTAAAGGTAGGTAACGATAACGATAAATATGTTAGGTATACCCTCCGGTATCATGTGGGCTACGAGGTTTTCCAAAAGATCGACATCCTCGACAAAACCTTTTTGTATCTGCCGACACCGTTATTCTCGATAAAGCCAAGAGGGTGCTGTGTCATGTCCTTAGCCTTAGCCTTTCTTATGTTATAAAGAATACCGAAAGCGGCGACATGGGAGTTTGCAAGCCCTATACCCATTGTAATGGCCTTTAAGGTAAGTGAGGTGAAGATTATTGCACATATTACCAATATGTAATCTATCTCGATGGCAGAGCCATCTATGAGAGACACCGCTATGTTGCTTAGTGCAATATATGGCAGGACACCGAATATTACACTAAAGAACAAAAAGAGCAGTGCAATGTACATGTTTTTTTTAAGTTCACCCGCATAAGCGAAAACTTTACCCATTATGAATGTTCCTTTCTACCTTATAAAATCCGGCTATCTTGGATTTAGCAAAATTTATTTCATAATCACAACACTGATTAATAAATTCATTGTCGTGCGTGACAACACAAACTATTTCGGCTGTCTTTGAAACCTCCTTGATAAGAGCGGATACGCTTACCATGCTTGCAAAATCAAGGCCGCTTGTCGGCTCGTCAAAAAACATGTATTTCTTGCTTAGGAATAGGGCAGTGGCAATCGCCACACGCTGTTTTTGACCACCGGACAGGGAATAGGGGTGCTCATCTTTTTTATCCGAGAGGTTAAGTGATGCTAAAATTTCGAGCGCAAGCTTCTCGTTTTCCGGTGTGTCCTTCTCCACCAGTTCATCATATACCGACTCGCAAGATAGCTGGCTATTTACGTCCTGCATTACGATAAAACTGCGCTTTACACGTTCTCTTTTAGATAGCGTTTTTTCGTCGGTTATCGACGCATCTGCTTTCATAATTCCGGAAAAAGTTTTTACAAAGGTGCTTTTTCCGGCCCCGTTAATACCTGTTATAGCTACGATAGAGTGTTTAGGAATGCTAAGTTTTTCAATATCGAGCAATGTTTCTTTTTTTCTTTTGCAGAGGAGCCTATCGACGGTTACACAGTCCTTATCCGGCATGTCAACCGTTTTTTTTGTTATTGTAGGCACGGTTATGCTACGCAACCCCATAGAGTGGAATTGCTGCTCGTTAAGACGAAAGAATTCATCCTTAGTGAAAATTTTGTCAATACTACCATCTTTCATGTGAAAAACCCTGTCGCATAACTCCAAGGTGTAATATATTCTGTGCTCTGCAATTATGACGGTTGCACCGCTGTTTTTTATCGTTGTTAAGGCATCTTTAAGCTCAGATATTCCGGTAGAATCCAGGTTTGCGCTCGGCTCGTCTAAAACATAGATATCCGGTAGGCTCATATGCACCGAAGCACAGGCAAGCCGTTGCATCTCTCCGCCCGAAAGGGTGAGCACATTTTTTTGAAGAATGTTTTCTATCTTAAATTCTTTTACCGTATCTGCTTCTCGTCGTTTTATTTCATCAAGGGGAAGAGCTTGGTTCGAAGGGCCAAATGTAAGCTCGTCCTCTGCATTTAGATGAAAAAATTGTGATTTTGGATTTTGGAAAACGGTGCCAACCTTGCGTGAGAGATGCCCAACCGAATATCCTTTTATATTTTCGCTATCAATAATAATTTCACCAGATAAATCCCCCTTGTAATACTGAGGGATAATGCCGTTTATAGCCTGCAACACACTGGATTTGCCGGAGCCGCTTTTGCCTGTAAGAAGGATAAACTCTCCTTTTTTAACCGTAAAGTTAAGGTTGCTTAGTGCGCTATATTTGTTTTCACCGTAAGAATAGCTAACACCTTTAAATTCTATCATACACCCTCCCACGAACGCCATCTCAATACTTTCAAGGCTATCATAAACAACAAAGTTAGATAATCGAACAGGCGTAGGCGTGAATCATGCATTATTGTACTATGTTTGCTTAGCCCCATCCCCTTTGTCATGGCAGCAATAGTAAGCGATTCACCTGTCCTAACCGAGCTGAAAAGTAGCGGCACATAGATGTTCATTATCTTGGTGAAAACATTTGTTGAGCGCCCTCGAAGTGCCATGGAGGCTCTGATGTTCTGCATCTCGCTGTATAGGGTTGGGATAAAGCGTACGACTACGATTATAGGGATAAGCACTGCCTGTGGTATCCTCCAGTGCGAAAAGGCTGCGATAGACTCGCTTATATTTATAGTACCGACAAACAATATGCCATAAAGTATTGTAGGGTAAAACACCAAGATACTGGTAAATGCCGTTCCTAATGTAGAGACAAATTCGACAGGGAGGAGCGGCAAAACCATACCTAACGCCTCGACAAAGATATACAGGATACAGGCGTTTATTCCTATCTTTATCTGCCCTGAAGAAAAGATAAGAAATATTGCAAACAGGCTTGCTATAGACACATATATATAATCACCGCCCATATAGTAAAGGGCGTTTATCATTATTATGAGCAACAGCTTTGTACGGGGGTCTAGTTTAAATAGCGCCTTTCGCATTAAACGATACCTGCACGCTTGAAATGCTTTTTAAACATAGCCCTCGCTATAAGCCCACTGATAGTCGCAAATACAAGGGTAACTATTATGGCAATGATTAGGCTTGTGGTGGTTGCCATGGCAAAAATAGCGTTTGCAGACTCCGGGGTGTAGCCGGATTGAACGGTTTTTTCTAGCATCCAATCCTGTGCCACCCAGTAGGCACCGGATTCGCCGAAAACCCAAAGGGATAATACAATATAGCTGATTAAATTTATTGTATAGCTCTTGTATTTTCCGAGCGATGCAATTATATCCGCAACGACAAAGAATGCAAGATTAAACAAAAATATGTAGATGCTACCGAAGAATAGCAGGCCTATTATTAGCGAAACAATTAGGCCCATAATAGATATGGCAAGCGGCTTTCCGGTTCTTGCAACAAACAGAAGATAGACAGGCCCTGTAAAAAGCGCCACCATTGTCGGCATTCCGAGCGATAGTATAGGCACTACCTGCAATATTGATACTATCACTACAAACACAATAAACAGTGCACTGAAAATACCGATTGATACAAAATCCTTTACCTCTAACCTTTTCATAATAAATGTCTCCAAAAATCTTCTTGTGTTAGTTTTCGCTAACTTATAGTGAAAAAATTCAGGGTTTAAAACCCTAAAATTTTACTCCAACCACACATGAAAAATTCCATAATGTTTGTAACTTGTTTTTTTGCCTCCTCAAGCGATATATCAAGATAGGATATCTCGAAAAGAGAGCGGCAATGGGCTGCGGCAAGTATATATAAAGCTTCGTTCGATACCTTGATATGTTCTTTTTGCCCCTCACTTAAATTATCAATAAAAGCTAAGGTGTCGTTCACCTCAATTTTTATTATCCTATCGATAAAGTTTTCCTGAGAGCTACCGGCGGCACAGGTGAAAAGGAGTTTAAAGGTATCTTTGTCGGCGTAAATATGCTCTATGAGTGCGTTTCCGGCGTTAAATTTGCGTTGCCACAACTCTGCGGGGGAAATTTTCCACTCGGTGTCTATTCTTACAAACTCTTCGGCGAAAGGGTTTACAAGAGTTGCGAAAAGGTCGTCTTTACTTGCAAACCTTGTGTACAATGCACCGGTTGTAACACCGGAATTCCTTGCGATAACCCTCATGCTTGCCTTTTCAAAGCCGTTTTTTAAAAACTCCTGCTTTGCGGTTACTAAGATTTTATCGGTTAAAGCATCTGGAATTAGCATAGTAAACACCTCGAATAACAGTGTTATTCGAGCATAACACATTCGGTTAAGTTTGTCAACACTAATTGATAAATTTCTAGTTATTTCTCTTGTTAAAATATTAATTATATGTTAAAATATACAAAAAGTTAGTTTTGTCTAACTATGCCTATGAAAAGGAAATAATAAGATGATAGCATTTAAACAGTTCTGTAATAAATACCCCCTAACCACCTTGAATATCGAAGGTGGCAGATTGAGCTATAGATATTATAAAAACGAAAATTCGAGCGAGACGATAGTTTTACTTGTCGGCGGTATCGGAATGTCGGATTTAATATACACGCATTTTGAAAAATTCTCACAACATTTTTCGGTGTTAACCTTTGATTATTCCATAGATTATAATACAAATGAAAAACTTGCGACGGCCGTTGCATCTCTTTTGACTAAGCTAGATATAAAAGCGTGGTTTGCCGGGCAGTCGCTCGGTGGCTTTGTGGCACAGCTCATGGCACAAAAATATCCCGAGGTTACAAAAGGTTTAATCCTATCAAACACGGGGTGCTTATCCGCGGATATGAGTAAAGAGGCTTATGCATCATTAACCGCTATGCTCAAAAGCACTAACAAGGCCAGGAAGATGTTGAAACTACTGCCGCTTTCCGCAATAAAAAAGCAGATAAGCGCAGCGGTATTTAAAAAATACGCCTCCGATTTTAGTGAGGAGGAAAGGCACCTTTTGCGTGAGCTTTGCGACATAATGGAGGAAAAGCTTACAAAGCCATATGAGCTGCATATGCTAAACCTTCTTATCGACATGGAAAAACATAATGGAATGAAATGTACCGAGTTTGAATATCTAAACGATGCAGTTTTACTGATCTTGTCGGAGGATGATAGAACGTTCAGTGATGATGTAAAACAGGCGCTTATTGCTCTTATGCCAAACCCTACTACGATAACCGATCTAAAAGGTGGTCACCTTGCACTGATGGTCAACTGTGATAGGTATGTGGAAATTATAGTAGATTATATCGAGAAGCGATGTTAATCTAACTTATGAAAGGGGAATATATTTTATACAGTTATTTACAAATATCTACCTGCAACACTCTTATCACACCGTGAAATCTCAAAAGGTGTGCCTTTAGATATAACATTGCCCCCTTTATCGCCGCCGAATGGCCCAAGTTCTATAATATAATCACTGTTTGATAAAATCTGTGTATTGTGTTCGATCACAAAAACAGAGTTGTTCGCTGATACTAGCTTTTGAAGCAAGGTCAAAAGTTTTTTGCTGTCTGATGGGTGCAGCCCGGTTGTTGGCTCATCTAAGAGGTATAGTGTGTGGCCACTGTTGCCCTTTGCAAGTTCCTTTGAGAGTTTAAGCCGCTGGCACTCGCCCCCTGAAAGGGTTGTTGTAGATTGCCCAAGTTTTAAATATGCAAGGCCGACCTCGTTTATTACACTAAGTTTCTTGAATATATCTTTATTACCCTCGAAAAACTTTAAGTTTTCAAGAACGGTCATATTTAAAACATCAGAAACACTTTTACCTTTATATAAAACAGATAACACCTTCTTTTTAAACCTATGTCCCTTGCAGACAGGGCAGGTAACCTCAATATCATCTAAAAACTGCATATCGAGAGCAACTACTCCAAGCCCCTCGCATTTTTCGCATCTCCCACCCTTAACATTAAAAGAAAAATCAGCAGGTTTAAGTTTTTGTGCTTTAGCTTCGGGTAGTACAGAAAAAAG
>CAYJOX010000118.1:2261-5764 GCA_964371915.1 uncultured Oscillospiraceae bacterium | reverse complement strand
CGATAGATACAAGCAATAAGGATATTGAAAGCCATCGAAATGAGATGTTGCCCTAAGGTAATAATATGCATAAAAACTTTATAATAGGCATACTGCTTATAATAGCTGCATTTTTTACTATGATACTACCGGTGGTTGCGGTAAGTACCGATAGACTTGATGCGCTTGCGCAGGAGCTAGAACAGCTACAGGAGGAGCAGGAGCAGATAGCAGGCAGTATAGAGCAGGAGGAGGACAAAAAGCAGAACGCCGAGCAGCAGCTTGCCATAACCGAGGAGCAGATAGGGCTACTACTTTTAGATATTACACAGCAACGCGCAGATATATCGGAAAAGCAACGGCAGATAGACATAAAAACTATGGAGATAGAGGGCAGTGAGGAGCTATTAAGGCAGCGGCTAAAGGCTATGTATATAACAAGGCATAGCGGCACACTCTCTATCCTTTTAAAGGCGACAAGCTTTTCGGAGTTTTTAACGGCCGCCGACTCTATCCAGAGGGTAACCAAGGCCGATAACGAGCTTATTGCCGAGATGAACGAGCTACGTAAGGATCTAGAGCTACAGGAGGAGGCCTTACAGGCACAGCTGCTGGATCTAGAGGAAAAACAACGCCGGTTAGAGCAGGCAAAAACCGACTATGGATCGGCCCTACAAATTGCCGATGCCAACATTAACAGCCTAAGCGCAGATGCCGAGGCGGCACGTATAGAAAACGAGAGGGTAATGGCGGAGTATGCGGCGGCAAAGGCAGAATATGAGGCGGCGAGAGCCGAAACAGGTGCAAACTCCACCGGCGAGTATGTGGGCGGTGATTGGGCATGGCCGGTACCGGGCTATCCAAGGATATCAAGTGGTTTTGGGCCAAGGCAACTAAACGGAATATGGGATGACCATATAGGCATAGACATTGCCACCGAGTGGGATTGGCAGGAGAGTATACACGGCAAACCTATAGTAGCCTCTAACAGTGGTACGGTTGTTAGGGCGGTTTACAGTGGAACCGGCTACGGCAACTATCTGATGATAGACCACGGTGGCGGAATGGTTACCCTCTACGGCCATTGCAACTCCCTTGCGGTAGCAAACGGTGCCTATGTTACACAGGGGCAGACGGTAGCCTATGTAGGCAATACCGGTAACTCATTCGGCTCCCACCTGCATTTCGAGATAGTACAAAGCGGTAAGGCGATTAACCCCGAACCATTACTTCCGCCATATAGCAGTAGGTGATAAAAAACCGGTCATACGGGAAATCTCCCATATGACCGGTTTTTAAGGGTTTAGTTAAAACGCCATAGATGCTAAGCCGCCTACTGCACCTACTAGAAGTACAACAAAGACAAAACCTATAACTGCTATTACAGTACCTATAATACCAAGCACCATACCGGCGGTGGCTACACCCCTATGCTGCGCAGGGTTTTTGCGTGCCTTAGCACCCAGTACGATACCGACGATAGAGAACACCAAGGTAAACATTGATAGGAAAGGAATGGGCACAAAAGAACCCACAACACCTATTATTCCACAAATTAAAGCTGCAACTGCCATAGTAACCTCCAAAAAATATTTGTATAATTTTATCATATTAATGGTTATCTTGTCAAATAACCGCCTCATCATAGTACCAATCTATCAGTAGGTCGGTAACCATTCCATAGCTTTTTAGCCCTTCATCCTGACCGTGATCCTGTAGATAGCCCTCATATATAGTATCGGCAATCTCTGATGCCGCACCTCTATACTGCTGCCAGTACTCGTTATTATATATTATATCGGCAACTACATAGGGGTGCAGGCCCTGCGAGATTTTTTCCCAGGCCTCATAATCGGCCGAGTATAGTGCGTTAGATAGGTTAACATAGGCTAGTAGCTGGCCGGAATATCTATAGGCATCATTATCGGAATAATCACAGGCAAGTACCGCCACAAAGTTACAATCCTGCTCCGGCATAATACCCCTTGCATGTGCAAGCTCATGTGCAATGGTAGAGGGAATAAACGCGGCCGGCTGGTTTACATTTACGTTAGGCTCGCCGGTTAGTGCAAAGAAAAAACCGGTATAGTTTATCTCGCTCATAAAAAATGAAAATGCCATCGGTTTTACGGTTATACCGGTACCCTCTAGGTGTGGATAGGCGGCTTCGAGGTTATCATAAACACTATAGCCCTGCTCTATTAGCTCATCAACATCCTCGGCAAACACTCCGTCTTCGTCCCTCTTCACAAGCTCGGCTGTTTCGTAAAGCTTATCGGCAAATAGCTGTGTTACCGCTGTTAGCTGCTCTACGCTAACCGGCTCGGCAGTTACCTCCAACCGCTGTACAGGGCTTTGGGCATAGTACCCCACCCCCCACAACAGCTGCATAAGGCCGGCAACAAAGACAACAACCACCGCGGCGGTAAAGATATGGTCGGCTATAATTAAAACCCTTTTACCCCTGCCTTTAATAGTGCTGTATACCGCCTTTGTGATAAAGGCAATTACTATAGCACCGCCAAGAATATAAAGTAGCTCGGTAACCGAGAAAGGCACAAGCCCAAAAACTCTGCCAATAAACCTACGGTAGGGCTCGGCAATATTGTTTTCTATAAAACCGGCAACAGCATAGTTACCCTTAACCATATCAAACAAAACCAGCCATACTAACGATACTACAGCCAGCCAAAATCTTTTAAGTTTTAATAGCTTTTTAACCCTTAATGCCATGTGTTGGTTCCATCTAAACATTATAAAAAAATACAGGCCGACCTAACGACCTTGTATTTTTATTATAACTATATTTACAGCCATTTACAACTGTGATTATTGTACAACTTTTTGCTATTTTTTTGTGTTTTTAAACAGGTTTATGCCGTAATTTGCCGGTTAAACTCCACCTCTAACCTGCTTTAAAGCCTTTCTCCAGCCTAGTATTTTTTCACTGCATTCCTCATCCGGCAGCTTAGGTGTGTAGCATAAACCGCTATGTGCATAGCTAAATGCACTCTCAAGCTTATCCCAAAAGCCGGCGGCAAGGCCGGTTAAAAACATCACTCCCTGTGCCGCAGTATCATCCGGATCACAGGTTAAAACAGGGCACCCACTTATGTCCGATTGAAACTGCATGACAAATCCATTTTTGGTATGTATTCCATCTGCACTTATCTTGCTTACCTCGATACCGTAATCATCCTTTAGGCTACCCAGTACATCCTGTGTTTGATACACTATGCTTTCCAAAACGGCACGAATGATATGTGGTTGGGTAGTGTTAAGGCTTAACCCCGTTAGCCCCCCCTGGCACAGAGGTTTGTTTTCGGCCTCTATACGTTGCGGCACAAAGTATACACCCATGGTATCATAAACTTTATTTGCAAAATACTCGCAATCGCTGATATCGGTAACAAGGCAGGCGGTATCCTTTAACCAGCTGATAACATCGCCGCCGACATATACTATACTCTCTACCGCATAGGTAACCTTATTATCTATAGCAAAAGCAATGGTTGTAAAAAAAT
>CAYJOX010000118.1:0-2251 GCA_964371915.1 uncultured Oscillospiraceae bacterium | reverse complement strand
CCTCGTTGCCTATAATAGGTTTATCACCTATGTTTGTCATTATATAGCAATCGTTTTCATAGGTGTTTTTGGTATCTCCTTTATTAAAGCACCCACCACCCACAAGCGTTGCTTGCTGGTTTCCTATTACGGAATAGATGGGTATGTCTACCCCACGTATATTAACGGTTCCAAAAAAATCATTGCTCTGCTTAACCTGCGGTAGCTGTGCCGTAGGGATATCAAGATACTCGAAAAGCTTTTTATCCCAACATAGCTTGTTTATATTAAACAGCATCGTCTTAGATGCATTTGTATAATCTGTGGCATATACCTTACCGCCTGTCAGTTTCCAAAGCAGCCAGGTATCCATAGTGCCGAACAATATCTCACCGGCTTGCATACGTTTGCGAACACCGGGAACATGGTCTAGTATCCATTTTATCTTTGTAGCGGAGAAATGTGGTTTAACATAGCAGCCGGTACTTTTTTGAATATAATCCGATATCTCGCTGTCCTTCCGGATAACATCGCAGATATCTTTTGTTCTCATGCAGTGCCAGGTAATAGCGTTATGAACAGGATTACCGGTAGCTTTTTCCCATAAAACAATCGTCTCTCGTTGGTTTGCTATACCAATTCCGGCTATTTCCTGTGGTGCAATGTCGGCCTCGATAATAGCCTTTATCATTGCATTATACTGCGTGTTGTAAATCTCCTCCGGTGATTGCTCACTATAGCCGTTTAAAAGTTTAATATCACAAACGGCATTTTCGGTTTTATATATAATATTACAGCCACGATCAAATATTATACAGCGTGATGCATGTCCCTTTTGGTCGAGTACTAACACATATTTTTTTTCAGCTTTCATAATTGCATCCTTGTTAATTGATAATTTCTCACTGTAGCTATATAAACTATTTACGCTGCAATGCCGGTTAGGCACGGCAGCGTAAATATCTATACTAATATTATACGGCAGCTTTAGTATTTACTATAATGTAAATTTTTTATGTCATTAACATGTTAGGAATAAACATTACAAAATCCGGGAAGAAGGTGCAGATAGCCAGTACAACCAGTATGGCCGCATAGAACGGCAGGTTCGCCTTGACAAATGTTGTCATGGGTAGTTTAAGCACCGAACAAACCACAAACATCATGGAACCGAAAGGAGGTGTTAGGCCACCCGCCTGTAGGTTTAGTACCATTACTAATCCAAAGTGTACCGGATCGATTCCTAGGGCCATCATAGGCTCAAGAAGAAGAGGTACTAATATAATAATTAACGGGCCGGATTCGATAAACATGCCTGCAACAAGTAGGAAAATATTCATTACAATAAGGAATACATACTTATTATCGACAACGTCCACAATCATGTTTGATAACATATAGGGGATACGCTCATAGCTTAGGTAGTAACCGAAAAGGTTAGCACCGATTAGTATAAACATAACATCTGCAGTGGAAGAAAAAGACTCCCTTAAGATTGGAACCAGATGCTTTAGCTTTAGCTCACGATATACAACAAAGCCTACGATAAAGCAATATACAACCGCAATTGCACCACCCTCGGTAGCGGTAAAGGCTCCAAAGCGAAGACCCATCAACAGGCCAAGTGGCATAAATAGTGCAAGTATGGCGGCCCATGCACCCACTACTATCTCTTTAGCGGTAGCAGGGTTCTCTCTTGTTTTGCCATAACCTCTTTTCTTTGCAATGATAGCAACTGTAATCATCATTGCCACACATAGCATTATTCCGGGTATATATCCCGCCATGAATAGCTGTGCAATAGATGTTCTGGAGGCCGTAGCATATAAAATAAGTACGATTCCCGGAGGAATAACCGATGGAATAAGTGAGGATGATGCAGTTACTGCTGCAGAAAAATCCTTGCCATAACCTCTTTTTTCCATCTCCGGAACCAATATTTTGCATTGCATTGCTGCATCTGCATTACTGGAGCCGGATATACCACCCATTAGGGTGCTAAGCAACACATTAACATGACCAAGGCTACCGGGTAGATGCCCCACACATAAATCAGCAAATTTCATAAGCCGTGAACTTATTCCGGAATAGTTCATTACAACACCGGCCATGATAAAAAACGGAATTGCAAGCAGTGGAAACGACTGTAGACTAACTATCAGGTTCTGCAAGGTAAGATGAACCGGCATAGTGTTGTTCATAAATGTGAAATAGTACATGGATGCAATAATTAGGGAATATGCAATCGGTACCTTTATTAAAAATAGGAAAA
>CAYJOX010000117.1:0-5785 GCA_964371915.1 uncultured Oscillospiraceae bacterium | reverse complement strand
GTTAGCAACATGTTTTTCACAATTTCAACATAAAGTTATGATTGACAATGGGGTGCGGAGGGCTTAAAATTAAGGGAGATACCCACCACGGGCTTTCGCAATATAAGGATCAATTTCATGAAAAACTATGAGTTTACACTAACCGATAGGCTTTTAAACCTAAGGGAGGAATACCTAAAGGTAAAGCCTTCCATTGCCATAAACAGGGCGCTTGCCCATACCGAGATTGCAAAGGAGTGTGCAGGCGATGCGGTTAATGTTCGCCGTGCCAAGGGCTTTAAACGTGCCTGCGAAACTGCGCCGCTTTTAATACAGCCGGGTGAGCTTATAGTGGGGCACCCCTGCGGTAGGCCGAGGGCCGGCTCCTTCTCCCCCGATGTTGCGTGGCAGTGGGTTAGGGATGAGCTAGGCGGTATAGATACTAGGGCGCAGGACCCATATATAATAACCGATGCCGAAAAAAAGGCGATGGTAGAACAGCTTTTTCCCTTTTGGCAGGGAAAATCCTTGGCGGAGGAGTGTGAAAAACAGCTTCGTGAGGCAGGCTACTGGGAGTATGTGGCCGAGGCGGCGATAACCGATGTAACCTACCATGTTGCAAGCGGTGGCGGGGATAGTAGCCCCGGTTATGATAATATTATATTTAAAAAGGGGATAAACGGCGTATTGGATGAGGCAAGGCAGCAGCTTGCCACCCCCGATATAGATGATGAAAAACGTAATTTCTACACCGCCTCGGTGCTGATATGTGAGGGGGTGCTTATCTACTGTAACCGCCTTTCAGAATATGCGGCAAAGCTTGCAGAGGGTGAGCAGAATCCCAAAAGGCGGGAGGAACTTTTACAGATAGCGGCGGTTAATAAAAATGTACCGGCAAACCCACCGGCAAACCTTTGGGAGGCATTGCAGGCGGTATGGACGATACACTCACTTTTTCTGCTGGAGGAGAACCAGAGCAGTACATCGCTGGGCAGGGTAGACCAGTATATGTTAGATTGTTACAGTGCGGGCGGCACCACACCGGAGCAGGCCTTTGAGCTTATCGGCTGTTTTATGATAAAATGTAGCGAGTTTATCTGGTATACACCAACCCAGACGGCGAGATATTTTGCCGGATATATACCCTATATAAACCTTACTGTAGGCGGGCAGAAACCGGATGGTAGCGATGGCACCAACGAGCTAACCTATATATTTATGGAGGCGGTAAGGCAGATAAAACTTTACCAGCCCACCCTAACTACCCGTATCCACTCAGCATCACCCGATGAATATCTTGATAAGGTGATGGATGTTGTGGCGGTGGGTGGCGGTATGCCGGCCTGCCATTTTGACGATGCACATATTAAGATGATGCAGGGCAAGGGCTACAGCCTAGAGGATGCGAGGGATTACAGCATAATGGGCTGTGTGGAGCCACAAAAGAGCGGCAGTATCCACCAGTGGACGGCCGGCGGCTTTACCCAGTGGCCTATCTGTATAGAGCTTGCACTTAATAACGGGGTGCTAAAAAGCTATGGTGATAAAAGCTGGCTAGAAACCGGTGATATAGAGGATTTTACGGAGTACGAACAGTTTGAGGGGGCGGTGCTTCGCCAGCTGGATAACCTAATAGATATTAACTGTAAGGCTACCGTTATTATTCAAAAGGTGTTTAGGGATGTTAACCCTACCCCATATATGTCGATACTGATAGATGGCTGTATGCAAAGCGGCCGTGATGTTACGGCAGGCGGTGCTACGCTGTATAGCGGCCCGGGCACAATTTTTGCAGGCCTTGCAACCTATGCCGATAGCATGGCGGCGGTTAAAAAGCTTGTGTATGAGGACAAAAAATACAGCCTAAAGGAGATAAAGGCGGCACTGGATGCAAACTTTGTAGGGTATGAGAAGATTAAAAAGGATTGCCTTAATGTGCCCAAATATGGCAACGATAATGCCTATGTAGATGAAATTGCAAAGGATATTATAAACTACACCGAGAAGAAGATTAACGGCTACGATTCGCTCTATTCAAAACAGATACACGGCACGCTATCCCAATCGGCAAATACGCCGCTTGGTGCTATGCTATCGGCCACGCCGGACGGCCGGTTGGCGGCAATGCCCCTCTCCGATGCTATTAGCCCCTCCCACGGGGCGGATAAAAACGGCCCTACCGCCATAATAAAATCGGTATCGAGGCTGGATGTAGAGAATATGAGCCTTGGCATGGCGCATAACTTCAAATTCTCGAAAGGGTTCCTTGCAAACAAGGCCGGAAAGGATTCGGTGGTTGTACTTTTAAAAACCGCATCACTGCTGGGTAACGGGCAGATGCAGTTTAACTGCGTAGATAACGAGACGTTATTAAAGGCCAAGAAAAACCCCGAGAAGTATCGGGATTTAATAGTAAGGGTTGCCGGCTACTGTGCTTTCTTTACCGAGCTGTGTGAGGATGTACAGAACGAGATTATAGAAAGGGCAAGTATACAGTAGGCAGATTATTAAATAGTTATAAAAACTAAAGGTGAACAGTGATAGTTAAGGTGCCGCATGGTAGCGACATTCTTCCTAAACTATTTCTGTTCACCTTTTAACGTTTGCTTTAGATGCTTATGCCATCTCTGCCGATGCAAGTAGCTCGCCATCCATTGCATAGTACTCAACTATAAAGGACTCTGCACTCGGTACCTCAAGCTTTAGTGCCGCAAGTAGCGACTCAAACATTGCCTCGCTGTCTACTAGGCCCTGCTCAAGAAGTGTCTTTGTGCTCTCTAGGTCGGCCTCCGGTATCTCTACTGTAAATGTATACATGAATACCATCGAGTTATCCCTTGCCTCTACCTCGATGCTAAGGCCCTGTGCCTCAAGGTCGCCTAACGATGCCTCGATCTCGGCACTGCTTGCCTCGATATAGTCGGCAACTGTCATGCCGTCATCGGCTGCCTCGGTATCCTCTGCCGGTGCACTGCTGGCCTCATCTGCCGCCTCAGAAGTTACTTCGGATGTTGCTTCAGAAGTTGCCTCGGATGTTGCCTCGGATGTTGTATCTGCATCCCCGCCCTCAGAGCAGGATACGAGAGTGATAGTTAACATAAGTGCCAGTAGTAATGCTGTTAGTTTTTTCATGGTTTCTCCTTTGTTTATAGATGCTACCCGTTTCGTTTATCAGGGCAACGAATGAAAGTATAACATATTTTTAGTTAAGATGCAATAAAAACATTTATAAATTTGTTAAAAACATCAAATTGATTAATGTTTATGCGGTCACAAACTATTGACGATATCCGCTAAATAAGGTATAATATTGTGCTAAGAGGAATATTTTGAGGAGAAAAAACAATGAAGAAATTTTTAGCCATTATGATAGCAGGGCTTATGGCTGTAACCTTAACAGCATGTTCTGCGCCGGCAGAAGAGGCAACATCCGAGGCAACCTCGGCATCCACAGCTACCGAAGAGGCGGCATCTACCGCTACCGAGGAACCGGCAGAGGATACAGAGCCGGCGGCAGAAAAGCTTATAATGGGCACAAACGCCGCATTCCCCCCCTACGAGTATATAGAGGATGGTGAGATCGTAGGTATCGATGCCGAGATAGCCGCTGCAATAGCAGAGAAACTTGGCCTAGAGCTTGAGATACAGGATATGGAGTTTGATGCAATTATCCCATCGCTTACATCCGGCAAGATTAATGTAGGCCTTGCAGGGATGACGGTTACACCGGAGCGTGAGGAAAATGTAAACTTTAGCGATAGCTATGCAACCGGCGTACAGGTTATTATAGTAAAAGAGGGTAGCGCCATAACATCGGTTGATGACCTTTTTGCAGAGGGTGCAAGCCACACTATCGGTGTTCAGCGTAACACAACCGGCGACCTATACACAACATGGGATCTTGAGGATGAAGGGCTTGCAACTATCGACCGTTACAGCCGTGGTGTAGATGCCGTTCAGGCACTTATCACCGATAAGGTAGATTGTGTTGTTATAGATAACGAGCCGGCAAAGGCATTTGTTGAGGCAAACGAGGGGCTTGTAATCCTTGATACCGAGTATATCGAGGAGCAGTATGCAATAGCCATGAGCAAGGATAACGAGGAGCTATATAACGCAGTTAACGATGCCCTTGCAGAGCTTATAGCCGATGGCACCGTTGCCGAGATAGTAGCTAAATACATACCGGCAGAGGCAGAATAATAAAACCCGGGAGGGGATGCACCCCCTCTCGGAGCTGTCGAATTTATAGGGCAGCCTGAACCCCGCCTTAACGGCGGGGGATTTTGTAGGAGAATATAACATATGAACCAACCAACCCCGCTAGAGCTTTGGGAAGAGCTTGCACCGCAGTGGATTATGAACCTGCCGGCATGGCTGGAGGATTTTTGCTTTAACTTTTATAAATGCTTTATCTACGATAACCGCTACGAACTTATGGTGGTAGGACTTGGCAATACACTACTACTAACCTTTTTTGCGCTTGTATTAGGCATAGTTTTAGGTGTGCTTGTTGCTATTGTAAGGGTTAGCCATGATAAAAACCGCATTAACATGAACGGTGTCGGCGGCGGGCTTTTATCCTTTGCAAACGGTATCTGTAATCTTTACCTAACGGTTATAAGGGGCACGCCGGTTATGGTTCAGCTGCTTATAATGTACTATGTAATATTTGCAAGCTCTACAAACAAGCTGCTTGTGGGCTGTGTGGCATTCGGTATTAACTCCGGTGCATACGTTGCCGAGATTATCCGAAGCGGAATAATGTCGGTAGATAATGGGCAGATGGAGGCAGGGCGTAGCCTAGGCCTTAACTATGTTCAGACGATGCGCTACATTATCATACCGCAGGCTTTTAAGGCGGTACTGCCTACCCTCGCTAACGAGTTTATCGTACTTTTAAAGGAGACGGCGGTTGCCGGCTATATCGCCATGCAGGATCTAACCTATGCCGCAAACCTTATTGCCGGAAACAGCTACGAGTATGCCTTCCCGCTTATAACCTCCGGCATTATCTACCTTATCATGGTGATGTTCTTCACCGCACAGGTAGGAAAGCTTGAAAGGAGGCTGAGAAACAGTGACCACTAATACATTAATCTCTGTAAAGGATCTTGAAAAGCATTTTAAGGGGGGCGAGATTCGCGCACTTAACGGCGTTTCTACCGATATTCATACCGGTGAGGTTGTGGTTATTATCGGCCCCTCCGGCTCCGGCAAATCTACCCTACTGCGCTGTTTAAACCTTCTAGAGGTTCCAACCGCCGGCCATATTACCTTTAAAGGCACCGATATAACCGGAATAAAAAGCGGTATAAACGAGCTTCGCCAGCATATGGGCATGGTGTTTCAGCAGTTTAACCTTTTTCACCACATGACGGTAATGCAGAACATGACACTAGCCCCGATAAAGCTAAAAGGCAAAACCAAGCAGGAGGCCGAGGCTAAGGCACTGGAACTGCTTGAGCGTGTAGGGTTGCAGGATAGGGCTAATGCCTACCCCTCCCACCTATCTGGTGGGCAGAAGCAACGTATAGCCATAACCCGTGCACTTTGTATGGAGCCGGATGTGATGCTGTTCGACGAGCCGACCTCCGCCCTAGACCCCGAGATGGTAGGGGAGGTGCTTGAGCTTATGAAAAGCCTTGCGCTAAGCGGAATGACAATGGTTGTTGTAACCCACGAGATGGGCTTTGCAAGGGAGGTAGGCAGCCGAGTAATATTTATGGATGAGGGGCAGATAGTAGAGGAAAACAATCCGCAAGATTTTTTTGCAAACCCCAAAAACCAAAGAACAAAGGATTTT
>CAYJOX010000116.1:3206-5808 GCA_964371915.1 uncultured Oscillospiraceae bacterium | reverse complement strand
TTAGAGATTTATCGTTGCAATATAAAAGCAGCTGCGTTTTGTTTAGAAACATCTAACGCAGCTGCTTTTATTAAGATAAAGAGTAAGGCCTATAAAATGCTATTTTATACTAGATGGGTATTGTGCAATAAGTGCCTCTACCTGTTCAAGGTTTGGCATAGCCGGTATAGCACCCCTACTTTGTACACAGAGTGTAGCAACCGCATTGCCAAAATAGGCAAAGTTTGCGGCATCCTCTACAGTAATATTGTCAACTAAAGTGCCGTTTTTCGCTAGGCTGTAAAGGAAACCTCCCCAAAATGCATCTCCCGCACCGGTGGTATCCTTAGCCGCTAGATCAATGCCTTTTACCAGACAGTTTCCATCCTTTGTTGCTACAAAGGCACCCTCTTTTCCAAGGGTTATGCAAACTACCCTTATCCCATGCTCCAACAGTACCAAGGCTGCCTGTTCGGGGTCATCGGTGCCACAGATAAGATTTATCTCTTCATCCGAAAGCTTTATGACATCTACCAGTGGTAGAAGGCTACTCATCTGCTCCTTTGCAGCCTCCTCCGATGGCCATAATGAAGCGCGATAGTTAGGGTCATATGCAACGGTAACACCGTTGCCACGCGCAAAGTTAATGGCGTGTTTCGTTGCACTGCGTGAGGGTTCGCCCGTTAACGATAGGGAGCCAATAGCCAAAATACTACTGTTTTTTATTAGATTTTCATCAACCTCAAAAGGCTGTAACATTGTATCGGCACCGGGTTTGCGGCAGAAAGAAAAACTTCTCTCCCCCTCATCGGATAACGAAACAAAAGCCATCGTAGTATAAACCTTATCGTCTACAACTATTCCGGTAATATTTACACCCTCGTCCGCTAATGCCTTGATTAAAAACTCACCCTGCAGATCTTTACCTACCTTGCCGATAAATGCCGAATGATACCCAAGCCTTTTTACGGCAACAGCCACATTTGCAACTGCACCGCCGGCATTCTGCTCGAAAAGTTTCATTCCGGCCTCCGATGTACCGGCATCGGTATAGTCTATTAAAAGTTCGCCAAGCGTTGTAATCATCTTTCACTCCATGATTGTTAGGTAAAACAAATCTAAAATAATTAATATTATTATATGTTAAATACGCCGAAATTGCAACATAAATATTTAAAACAACAGCTCCAAAAACATTCTGGAGTTCATACCGTAGATAAAATCAGATATATCCGATGTTTTTGATGCTATCTCCTCTCGCTCGTGCCTACATCCGCTTAGCCGTTCGCATAGTATCGTTATATCCTCGTTGCCAAAAAAATCCCCTATTATTGCAATGCTTTTAATATTTCCATCCTGAATATCGGCGGTTACACTCACCGTGCCAAAATCGAATCGCTTTTCTACCGAAAAATCATACTGGGGGGATGTGCCGAAGTTCCATCCAAAGGTTGCATACCTCTCCTCGCAAAGTTTTTTTGCACAGCCTATCTGTTCCTCGTTAGGCTCGCAAGGTGTGGCAGCTGCATCGGATGTGATAAATTGTAAAAGAGATGATATAAATAATTCTGTATCCATATCGTCTGTTAGATGGTCTTTAATGTTGGTTATTCTGCTTTTTACCGAGCTAACACCTCTGCTATTTATTTTCTTACTATCAGGAGTCAAAACCTTTGATGCATACTGCAGATCGGCGTTAAACAGCAACGTTCCGTGGTGCAATATCCGCCCATTCTTTATATGTTGGGCATTGCCGCTAATTTTTTTACCCTCTACCAGTATATCGTTACGCCCTGTAAACTCGGCCTTAACACCTAAATTTTCGAGATAGCGAATTATTGCTCTGGTATACCGCTCAAAACAGATTGCATTATCCTCGCTGTTTACGATATAGCTATAGTTAACGTTTCCCATATCGTGGTATACAGCGCCACCGCCGGTCATCCTACGTATAATCTTTGTGCCATTCTCTGCCGCAAGGGCGCTGTCTACCTCCCTAAGTGCCACCTGATTCTTTCCTATTATAACGGCGTTTTCGTTCTGCCAGAGGAAAAACCAGCTTTGATCCGTGCTGCTAAAAAGGTATTCCTCCAGTGCGAGGTTAAAGGCTGGATCGGTAGTGGTTGTATAAAATATATTCATAAATCCTCCTAATCACGTAGCCTAAATGTCTTGGGTGATAGGCGGTAGACAAGTGGCAGCGAAATAACAATATAAAGCAGGCAGAAGGCTATCATTACAAGGCAGAAGGTAAGCATCGACATCTGTTCGCCTATTGCGATATAGCATATTACATAGGTTATAGTGTTTGCTACGGTAAAGAGGGGGCTTTTTAGTTCCATTCTTGCGTTATATGGCTGTAGCAGGTAGTAAAGCACCATGCTATGCACCGAGAAAAAGATTGAAATTGCAACTATGCACACAGCAAGTATAACATAGTTTAGTGGATTATCGGTTCCCCCTGTGATATAAAGTAGCAACGGTAGGCAGGCGGCTATAACCGAGCCGGGTATTAGGTTTATAGCGATGAGGGAGCCTAAACGATGGCTAAAATTTTTAAGCAGTGAGGATGGTTGGCGGTAAAAGCCATATCGTAACATTGCACTATCGCAGTTAGCGAACA
>CAYJOX010000116.1:0-3196 GCA_964371915.1 uncultured Oscillospiraceae bacterium | reverse complement strand
TGTACATGATAAAAAGGAAAAACGGTAGATCCATGACGATAAAGCCGTTTATCTGTGCACCAAAAAGCGGGTCAATCATGGCGTATACGGCAATACCGGCCGTTAGTACGGCAATTATTATGGCAACCACAATCGCACTGCGTGATAGTATTTTACGGTGGCGTTTAACAAATAGATCGTTAAAATAGGCAAAACCTTTTTTACTGCTATGTATAGCCTTGTCGTTTACAATCTGCTTTGTGTAAACATTAGCCATGGCCTCCTTTTTAACCGTTGCACTATTAGGGGCTATTATCTGAATATCGGTTACAAACAGCTTGCGGTAAAACTCCTTAAAATCGGGGTAGTGCAGTATGTAGTTAAGAGAAAAGATAGATAACACCGTTGTTAAAACGGTAACTATAATCAGGCTGTAGTTAGGGAGTAAAAAACCTAAAAATCCGGTTATAAGGCCGGTAGCGGCAAAAACGAGCCCGACCGCAATCTGCTTAAAGCTCCTGCCCATAGCCTTTTCGTTGTTCTGGCTATATGCCATCATTATAGGCATCAATGCAACCTTTATCGTTACCGCAAACAGCGGTATTAAAATCATCTCGGTTAGATTTAATTCTACCAACAGCCCACCTAAAAGTGAAAAGACTATGAAGCCGGCAACCGTTTTAAAGAGAAAAAACCACATCTCGGCAAGAGCATAATCTCGTGCAGGCAACCGCATAAGAAAGATAGCATAGTAGCTGTCTCTTGTGGCGTTATCGAACCGGTTGTTGCAGACTGCACCGGCAAAGGTTAGAAATATAAACATGTGCATAAAATCAATGTTAGTGCCAAACTCCAGATAGATAAAATCCAGCCCAAAGAAGATGGCAACGATATATATTATCTTTCCTAGAAAGATAGATAATATCTGATATATGGTAGCCAAGATGTTTGAAAGTAGTTTTATCGCCTTGTTTGCATAAAGCGTTGCAGGCAAAATCTTTTTAGCAAATGGCAGTGAGCGCAGTGTGTGTATAAAACCATTTGCGGTATAGCAGTTGCGTACCCGCAAGATAATACTCAGTGTTTTAAGCATTGTCATCACCACGTAGCTGAGCTATAATTTTATCCTTATATCCGGCATCGTCCAACTCGTCTTTAGGAACCCTTGAAAGGGTGCCACCGTGTAGAATCACGATCTCATCACACAGGTCTAGGGCAAGCTCTAGTATATGGGTGGAAAGGATGGTTATATGCATTTCCTTATCCCGTTTGAAAAGGGTTTTCATCTCGTCTGCCGCCACAATATCCAGCGAGGTTAATGGCTCGTCCAGTAGCATTATTGTAGGTTTTGCTATGAAGCTAACAAGCATCTGTATCTTATTCTTCATGCCGTGTGAATAATCCTTTAAAAGCTTATCCCTATCCTCTTCTATAATGCCTATCCATTCAAGGTATTCGTCCGGCGTTTGCAGTTCGCCCTTGTCGGCCTTTTGTATCTCTAAAATAAATTTAATAAATTCTCTTGCTGTTAGAAACTCCGGCACTATCGGCTCGGATAGTACAAAGCCAACATCCTCTAGATCAAGCTTTTGCCGTACACCATCTAACTCGATGTATATCTCACCGGAATCTGGCTTTAGGTCGTTGCTAATGCAGTTGAAAAGGGTTGTTTTTCCCGAACCGTTTCTCCCTACAAGGCCGTATATTTTACCCTTGGTAAATGTAAATGTGGATCCCTTTAAAACCTCTTTTTTATCAAAGTTTTTTACTATATTATCTAATACAAGATTCATAAACTGTAATTCCTTTGCATTGTTTTTGTTATTATATCATAAAACCCATAGGCGGGCAATAAGGCCTAACTCTCAAAAAATAAATCCACCTTGTCACCCTCTTTTAGGTTGCTTAGAAAGTAGGTGTCGATTATTATCGGCTCGTTTTTTATTGTTATCCTTATCTCTTTGCCACGGGATACAATTCTATCTACCATATACCTTCCGTTAAAGCTATGTGATACGCGTATCTTATTCGGGCGAACAAATATCTTGTCTGCCGCCGGTGGCAGATATTCGGCAGGTATTATTCCGTATTTACTCTCAAACACATTGTCCGCCATGCTGCCCTCTATAGTATTATAATCACCCATAAACCTTGCAGTCTCCTCAAAGGTGGGGCTATAGTACATCTCCTGTGGGGCTTTTACCTCCAGTAGGTTTCCATCGTGTAAGAATGCTATTCTGTCTCCTAGAAACAGGCTTTCACCTATATCATGTGTTACAAAAACTATCGTTAGCTCCAGCTCCTTTTTTAGCTTTAATAACATCTCGCCCAGCTGTACCCTAAGGTTATAATCAAGGCTTGAAAAAGGCTCGTCCATTAAAAGCATCCTAGGGGAGTTTATTATAGCCCTTGCTATAGACACTCGTTGTTTCTGCCCACCGGAAATCTCGCTTGGCATCCGATCGCCCAGCTCCTCTATCTGTAAAAGCTTCGTATAGTAGTTATATTTCTTTTCAATCTCCGCCTTGTTCTTTTTTACCATAACAAGGCTGTAGGTTATGTTCTGGCGTACAGTCATATGCGGGAAAAGAAGTGGCTCTTGAAAAAGATAGCCGATGTTTCTTTTTTGCATAGGAAGGGTATCAATCCTAATACCCCCAAGCTCAATCTCACCACCATCCGGCTGTTCGATACCGGCAATAATCTTTAGAAGTGTAGATTTTCCACTGCCGGAGCTACCGAGTACCACCAAAAATTCCTTGTCCTTAATCTGAAGGCTGATATCTTTGAGTACGGGTTTATTATTATATCCTTTTTTTATATTACGAATTACCACCTTTTTGCCTCCTAATAAAGATAGCTACGCCTTTTCATCCATATACCGGATATAGAAAAGGCTGTTAGATTAATTGCCAAAAACACCATGCTGATCACCGCAGAGCTTTGTATATCAAAGTTCGAGATATATGGGTACATCACCCCTGCAATAGTAACAATGTTACCGCCGCCGATTAAAAAGGTTGCAAAATACTCCGATACAGATATAAGGAATGACATGCTTAGCGATAGGCCTATGCCGCCACTTATTAATGGAAGGATGATTGTTTTTACCCTCTTTATATCATCCGCCCCAAGCAATACCGATATTGTCTCAAGCTCTTTAGGGATGCCAAGAAAGAAGGATACGCCTATATTCATTGCATAGGGTATTGTAAGC
>CAYJOX010000115.1:0-5823 GCA_964371915.1 uncultured Oscillospiraceae bacterium | reverse complement strand
TTTGACGGGAGTGGACTAAAGTTGCCTCCGCTATCCCACAAGACAACGAGATGTTAAGTATAGTCTACTAATGTAGGTTTGTCAATGATTTGTAATCAATTTGTAATAATAATTTTTTGTTATTTGGCACATTATTAGATATAAAATGTTAGAAAGTTTGTAGCATAATCTGCAAATATGTTAAAGTTGCATAGTTATTGATTGCCTGATATTGCTGTTTTAATAATATGATTACTATTGGAAATATCTACTAATACATATTAATGCTATATCTTAGAGCTAACACGCCTTGTTCGGCAATAAAATAAAAAACCGATGACGGTAGATTAACTGCCATCGGTTTTCGATAATTATAGAAGGTAGCTAATGAGAATCGGCATGATAGAAAACGGTTCTTTTAAAGATACATATGCTTGTATCAACAATCAAACCTGCAACCACCAAGCTTGTTATGGTGCCAATCCCTATCTTTCCGCCCATAAAATGTGCAAGCAATAGGAAAGAGGCATCGCTTAGAAAGCGCAAAAAACTATAGCTACGGTGTGTCTTGATGCTTATGGTGAATAGTATTGCATCCCTCGGTGCTACACCAAGGCCGGTGCAAAACATGGCCCCCGCGCCGATAGATAGTGCCATTAGCCCAAGAAAAAGCAGTAGAAACTGGCCGGCAATAGTAGCCGGATCGCCCGGTTGGATAAGATGCAATATGTAATCAAATAGGTCTAAAAAGCTACCGGAGAAAAGTATCGAAAGGGCAATGCCGAGCCGCAAAAACTTTCTTGCAAATAAAACTACCAGTATTAGCATTACAGCATTAAAGATATTTAGTGCTAAACCGTAAGATATGTTTAAGCTTGTATGCATTCCATCGATAAACGCCGATACGGGGTCGGAACCGAGTCCACTCTTGTAAAAGAGTGTCATGCCAAGGGAACAAAGTGCTATACTTACTATAGCGACGATGGTTCTCTTTATAGGTTCATTTTTGGGTATAAATCTTTTAATCTCCCAGATTAAATTTCGTATTACTGTAAAATGTCGGTATCTTCTATACCATCTCAACATTAAATTTTTCAAACGTACACCTACTGCCATCCATCACAGCAGCACCAAAGCAACCGTAAAGGTATGGATTTTCCTTATCTTCATACTCTATCAGAACTTTATCATCGATCATTACTGTAAAGTAGTTTTTATCCATACTAACGGTTAGTTTATAACTTTTATCTATCGCCCAATCAAATGTAGCCTCCGCCATAGTTTTGTAGCCGTTTTTATTTTTAAGCAGGCTTAACGTGCCCTCGCTTGTAAAGCCGGCATAGTAGTGGTTTATTGCCCCTTTTACCCTAAACTGCATACCATGCCCACAGCCGGTTTTTGGTGTGAGATAGGCGGAAATTGTTCCATCTGCCGCATAGTAATGCCCGGTGTATGCCGCGCCATAATCGAAACAGCCGCCCGATAGCTTGCCATCCTCAAGGTACCAAAGCCCCTTAAGGTGGGAAAACTGGGTAACCTCCTCATGGTAGATAGACCAAAAATCTATACTCTCCTTACTAAAATCTAGGGTATAACAGGGCGCACCGCTAACCGAAAGGCTATGCATATACAGTATAACAGCCTCCCCCTTTGCGATGGCCTCAAACACAACAAGCTCCACACCTATCTCCTCAACGCAGATAGGTTTTTTGCTGGGTAGTGTAAGCTCTAATGCGGTTTTACTGTCGGTGTTTAAGGTTATATAATCCGAGCGTATTACCCCCTCGCCATTTTTATCCAGTGCGTATAGGCACACCTTAACCTTTGCGGTGGTAACATCTGGTAAATTTAGCTCACAACGGATAGTCTGGCCGGGGTATACAAGCGGTGAGAAGGAGGGCTCGTATCTGCCATCATGAAAATCGTTATGGTTATGGTGTGTCTTTTTATATAGCTTTAGGCTCTCTCCTGTTTTTAATGGGTGTGCCACCATCTTAAGATAGCCGCCGTCATCATCCCTCTCTACACTTAGCCCGTGTTCCAGTGTTTTTGAGGAATCAAAATCTACCGGTGCAACCCTCATAGAGTGGGTTGCATAAGGCAATGAAAAGTGGCAATTTACATCGTTAGATACTAATTTTGCATATTCTTTTGGCATCTCCTCCCCTGCCACCATATAGCCTAGTGATGCCATATAAAGTGCGGTGTTGGAGATATCGCTCATGTTTAGGTAGCCTATAACGCTGGAGGCGGTAAGCTGATCGTGTAACGGTTTAATCCATTTTTCGTAGCCGATACCCTCTATGCCTACAAGCGTTCCTACGATACAGCCTACATTTGCAACGTTACAATCGGTATCCCAACCACACATGTTACAGATGTTTATCGAGCTATCGAAATTGCCCTCTCCGTATAGTAGCGATAGTATTACAACTGCCGAGTTAGGGATAATATGGCAGCTACCGGGGTAGCGGTCGTAGCCAAAGTTTTTATGAACAAAATCAAAACAGGCACGCCAATCGCTGGGGTTTTGCTTATAAAAGCCCTTAACGGCGGTTGCCATGCGTATATACTCGCTATCTGCCGGAAGATAGGATAAGGCCTTATCTACAATATCATGAATACTGCCTCCACCGAATGCAAGGCTTACACAGGTTGCCACAAACTGCCCGCCGTATATTCCGTTGCCTCCATGGGTAACCGATGCGGCCTTTTTTGCAAACTCTGCCGCCTTATCGGGGTTGTTTGGGGTTACAAGCCCCCACGGCTCGATAAATATCTGGCCGCCTATCTGCTCTGCTACCGCCGCACCGTTATGCTCCACGCTGCCGGATTGCGGGGCATTTATACCCTGACGCAGGTTGAGGTAGGCTGTGTGCTCGGTAGAGATGCCGTAGCCGCCCCACCAAAAAAAGCTGTGCTCAAACGGGGCATAGTTTAAAAGGGCCTCCGCCACATCCTGTGCTGAGATATTCGGTGTGTTTACACTATCCTGTAGGGCACGGATAAAGAATAACGGGCCGTTTGTATCGTCATCGGCGGCAAAATCGTTATAGTCTATCACATAGCCATCCAGCTTGCCATAGATTTTTTTAATGGTTTCATACTCCCAGCCCTCTACCTGGGCGCCAAAACGCACCCCGATAATCTTACCAAGCCAGCCGGCATAAAGTCTTTCTACATAATCTTTTTGTATACTCACAATTAATCTCCTTTAAATTATCCTTTTACGCTTCCGCTGGTTAGGCCGGAAACAAAATAGTTTTGTAGGCAGAGGTAAAGCACAACAATAGGTGCGATACTTATAACTCCGGCCGCAAAAATTCTCGAAAAATCACTCGACCATTCTGAGGTAAACACAACAAATCTTGTGGCTACCGTGCGTAGGGTATCCTCCTGCAAAAGGGTGTTAGCCCAGAGGTACTCGTTCCAGGTGCGCAGGAACACAAGCAGTGCACAGGTCATAAAGATGGGCTTTGCAAGCGGCACGATAATGCGTGCAAAGGCGCTAAACTCGTTACAACCATCTACCTTTGCCGCCTCCTCTATCTCGGTTGGAATACCAATTAAAAAGCTGCGTATAAGCAGTAGGTTAAAGGGCAGTTCCATCGCGGCATATACAATTATTATTCCGGCGTGGCTGTTTGTGAGGTTTAGGTTGCTAAGCATGAAGAACAGCGGCACGATGTACAAGAACCCGGGTATGGCAAGTGCTAGGGTAAAATAGCCTGTTATAAGTGAATTGCCTTTAAATTTCATCTTTGTTAGCGCATAGGCCGCAAGGCTGGCTATGGTTAGCACGATAACGATGTCTACAAACCCGATAAAGGCGCTGTTTAGGAATGCACGGCCGTAGGAGCCGGTTATCCATGTCTCTACAAAGTTATTTAACTGTAACTCTGCAGGAAAACCTATAGGGTAGGTTTTTATCTCGTTATCGGTACGAACCGAGTTTAAAAACAGCTGTGTTAGCGGCAAAGCCTGCAGCAACAATACGGTAACTAAGAATACCCATTTAACTATAGATAAAACGGGAGATCTGTTGTTTGACATTATACATCCCAACCTTTCTTGCGCATGATAACCATGATAAAGTATGCCGATAGCGAAAGCCCGGCCTGTATAACCGAGATGGCATTTGCATAGCCGGCACGGTAGGATATAAATGCGTTTTTATAGATAACGGTGGAGATAATATCGGTAGCACCGTTGGGGCCACCCATTGTCATTACCCAAACGTAATCAAACGCAAGGAAAGACCACATGATTGTTGTAATGATAACAAATACAAAGGTTGGCAGTATGCCGGGGATGGTAACGTTAAAAAACTCGTGTAAAAAGTTACCGCCCTCTACCCTTACGGCCTCGTATAGCGATGTATCAACCTGTTGCAATGCACCGATAAACAGTACCATGATAAAGCCCCACCAGTGCCAGTTATCTACAAATGCAACGGTAAAGATCGCTAAATCCGGATCGCCAAGCCATAGAACATCGGCAAGGCCGTCCAGCCCTATTGCCCTAAAAATGTTACTGATACCGAAATATGGGTTTAGGTATGCCGACCAAATTTTTCCGGCGATAGCCGCCGATAGGACATAGGGTAAAAATATTAATGTCCTAAAAAACATCTGGGAGCGTTTAAGCTTGCTTATCAGCACCGCCATAACTAAGCCTAAAATAATGGGCACGGTTAAAAACACGCCTATCCATTTAAGGTTGTTAAGTATAGCAGGGCCGATGCTATCGTCCTCGGTAAATATCTCGATAAAGTTATTAATACCTATAAACTCCGGGGTTGCCAGGCCGTTCCACTCGGTGAATGCAAGCCCAAAGGTAGCAAGCGAGGGCACGGCAACAACACAAAAATGCCATACAACGGCCGGTATTACAAATATATAAGGTATAATTTTCCTGAATTTTATCATCACCACTCCCTAATGCTTGTGGGTTTTTTAAAACCATTTATTAAAGAGGTTGCTAGCCGCAACTGTTTTTGCAGTAGCAACCCCCTTTTAAATTTAGTTAATTATTAATTATAGATCTACTCTACTCTAGGCACATTACCCTCGGCAATGTCTGTATCCAGTATAGCTTGTGCCTCGGTTAGATACTCATCCAGTGTAAGCTGCTCCAGAAGCACGCCATCCAGTGTCTCGTATAGGTAAAGCCTTGTATCCTGCGGGAAGAATGTCCATAGGCAGTAGCCGGTATTACCGGAGTTCTGTGAATCGATTGTTAGGTTTAGCATATATGCGGTTTTCTCCGGCATCTCGGATGTGTACTGAGAGATATCCACATTAATCGGCATCGGCTGGTTGTTACCCTCGGTTATGCTCTTTGCATAGCCTTCCTCGTCGGTGATAAGGAAATCAAGGAACTTTACTATATCATCAACATAAGGTGTATCGGCATTTACCGCCATAATTCTGCTTACAGCAACCGGGAAAACCTGATCTTTATCATCCTTAAAGGATGGTAAAAGCTCTACGCCGTAATCCATCTCACTGCCTTCTAGGGTCTGCTGGTACCATGTGCCCTCCATTATAAAGGCGGCCCTGCCCTGTGTAAACAGCGCGCGTGCATCCTCATAACTTACAGCAACAGAATCGCTCTTGCTTATATAGCCGTTGTTCCAGTTTTCTACAAACAGCTCAAAGGCGCCCATTATCTCGGGGTCGTTAAAGGTAAGATCGCCTGTTAGTAGCTGGTCCATCTCGTCACGTGATGCATAGGAGGATAGGAAGGAGGATATCCACCACTCGTTTATCCTGTTAAAACCGCTTGTTCCAAATGCAACCGGAATAATATCCTGTGCCGCGGCTGCCTCACAGATTGCGATAA
>CAYJOX010000114.1:1946-5863 GCA_964371915.1 uncultured Oscillospiraceae bacterium | reverse complement strand
ATCCAGGTTAATAAGTATAACCGATTCTGCATTAACATCAAAATCCGGCTCAAACTCTGCCGATACCGGTAGGCTTAAAAGCAAGGATAACGCTACTAATATTAAACAAATAAATTTTTTCATATTTACAAACATCTCTTTTTAGTGTATATTTAAAATATTATATAATAATGATCGGAGAGAATAATGACGAATATTTGGCATGATATAAGCCCAACCAGAATTAGCCCAGATGATTTTATCGCGGTAATTGAGATTGAGAAGGGTAGCAAGAAAAAATACGAGCTTGATAAGGAGACCGGCCATATAATGTTGGATCGTATACTACATACATCCACCCACTACCCTGCAAACTATGGCCTTATACCCAGAACCTACGCAGACGATGATGATCCACTGGATGTAGTGGTTATAAGCAGTGAGGTTATTCGCCCACTAAGCCTTGTTCGCTGTTATCCTATAGGTGTTATGTCGATGATGGATAACGAAAGGATGGACCATAAGATTATCGCTATCCCCTTCGAAGATCCAAGCTACAACAGCTACAAAGATATCTCGGAGCTTCCCACACATATTTTTAACGAGATGAGCCACTTTTTTCAGGTATACAAAAGCCTTGAAAACAAGGAAACCGTTGTAAATGATGTAGAAAACCGAGAGGTTGCGATGACCGTTATAAAAGATGCGTTAGAGCATTATATCGAAAAATTTTGTAGATAACTAACTATCTATATTCTCACCCGTCCGCCTTGCGATGATAAATCGTGGGCGGCGTTTTGTTTCGAGATAAATTTTTCCTACATACTCACCTAAAATACCGAGGCATAATAGCTGGACACCTCCCATAAAGAATATTGCAAAGGTTGTACTACTCCAACCATTTACAGTGCTACCAAAGAAGTATTGTATTAATGTCCACAATGCACCGGCAAAACCTAATATCGATATGATGATACCAAGGGTTGTTATAAGGCGTAAAGGGCGGTTAGAGAGGCTTGTTATGCCATCTATGGCAAGAGCTATCATCTTTGATAGCGGGTAGTGGCTTTCCCCTGCAATGCGTTTAGATCGCTCATACTCAACTACCGCAGATTTGAAGCCCACAAGCGGCACAAGGCCACGTAAGAATAGGTTTACCTCGCTAAACTCAAAAAGCGCATCTATTGCATTTTTAGACATAAGCCGGTAATCGGCATGGTTAAATACAACCTTTGCGCCCATGGTGTTCATAAACTTATAAAACCCCTCGGCGGTAATGCGCTTAAAAAAACTATCATTACTACGGCTGCTTCTAACGCCATAAACAATATCGCATCCCTTGCCATACTGCTGCATAAAACCATCCATGGCATCTATATCGTCCTGCCCGTCACAATCTATAGATATACTTGCATCACAATATCTTGCCGCCTCGTGCAGGCCGGCAAGTAGTGCGTTTTGGTGCCCACGATTACGAGAAAGGGATATTCCACAAAATAGTTCATCCCCCTTAGCGAGGGATTCTATTATATCGTAGGTGTTATCGGTAGACCCATCATTAACAAACATTATACGGCTTTTTTCCGATACAATACCTTGAGTAATAAACTCTGTTAGCTTGCCTTTAAAGATGCTGCAAGTCTTAGGAATTACCTCCGATTCGTTGTAACAGGGAACAACAATATATAATATCGGTAACACAAAATACCTCATAATAGATATATTTTTTTGATTATATCACATAAGAACAAAATAAGCAACGAATTTTGTTGAAAGAAAACAATAAGTAGCGATATGGTTCAACAAATACCGCCTTTAACAGCCATTATAATTTAACCCATGGATTTAATAGAATAAGGGGGTTAAAATGGTGCCGGCTATAAAGGCTAAGCTTGTAAACTTTAGTGATAGGATTCGGTTTGCTATGCCGTACATAATACAGCTTGGGGTGGCCGGGTTTGCCTTTTTGGCATCCTCTGCCAATATTTTTACAGGGCTTTACCCACTGGGTATGGCGGTTGCAACCGGTGTTAAGGATCACTACGCTATAGCCGCATCCTTCGGTGCAGTTTTAGGGTATCTGTTTACCCTCGATACCTTAACCGCAATTCAGTATGGAATTTCTATAGCCGCCGCCCTTATAATACGCCCCTTCCTATCGAAGATAAATAACAGGATATTGGTTATGGGTACTATCCCCCTTGTATCCTCGATATCGCTTCTTTTAATGCGGCTTTTATTGCCTCTTATATCACAGCGAACCGGCATAGATATCCTCTCTACCTTGGGAGAGGTAGTTCTGGCACTTTTTATAGCTTTTATGCTTTCAATTTCGGGTAATGAGGTGGTTAGGCCACACCGATTTTCACAGCTTTCCGGTGAAGGCAAGGCATCTTTGGTGTTTGTTTTTATGGTAGTAGCGGCCACACTACTAAACATAACAATATCCCAGTTTAACCTTGGTGTAAGCCTGGTGGCTGTAGTAACATGCGTAATTGCCTATATATATGGAGAGAGAATTTCAGGTGTGTTTGCCGTGGCGGCATTAATAGCATTTTCGGCAACACGCCCTGAACTTATTCACAGTGCAATAGGAATATCTGCCGGTGGCCTTTTTGCCGGCCTGTTTAGCCATGGTGAAAAGCTGGGTATAGCCACCCTGTTTTTCGGCTGTAGCGTTTTCGGAATGGTTGTTGCTCCAAGTAGTACCCTTGCCGCCGGATTTATTATAGAAACTCTATTGGGCATTGCAATATTTATCTGCATACCCAAATCTATACTGTCTGTACAATATCAGGCAGACGGCACAGGGCCTGACATACGCTCGGTAGCCGGATATATCTCAGGCAGGCTACAAAGCTTTTCCGATGCACTTAAAGAGGTAAACAGTATAGTTTGCGAGGTTTTTGTACGCAGTAACAACAAGAGTGTTATGGGCCACAGCATGGCGATGGATTATGCGGCCGAGAACTGCTGCAAAGGCTGTACCGGTTATAACGGCTGTTGGGGGCAAAATGCTGATGAGACAAAGGAGGCTATGCGTATAATATTAACTGCCATTTCCGGCCGTGGCAGTGTAGGGCCGTTATGGCTCGGGGAGGTGTTTAAACACCGTTGTTCTAAAGAAAACGAGCTGTGTAGCATGCTCCATAAAGGGCATGCGATTGCGGCCGCAGAGCGGAGCCGATTAATGAAATCGGAGCTTATGCGTTCTATCCTTTCTGAGCAGTTTTGTGCAATAGGGGATGCATTAAAACATCTTTCTGGTGAGATTTACCGAGAGGAAAGTATAGACAGGAACAATACAGCAAGGGTTATATCACTGTTTAAGGATCTAGGCCTTGCCCCTGTAGAGGGATCGGTGGTTATCGAAAAAAATGGCAAGATGCGAATATCGGTTAGCTGTTGCCGTGTGTATCTTGACAGCGCGCAAAGGGTAGCGCTAAAAGATGAGGTAGGTTTTTTACTTGGAAAAAGGTTTTTCCCCTGTGTAATAAAGGATTTTGAATCTATAACTGTGTTTGAACTTTATGAGGTTGCACAGTATACAATAGAGTTTGCGGCATCGGGCAAGGCGGCGGACAGAAGTGGTATAAACGGCGATATTCTAAAAACTTTTAGTGATGATTTTGGCAATGCCCATGCAATATTAAGTGATGGCATGGGCAAGGGGCGCAGTGCCGCCATCGATGCAAGCATTGCATCGGTGCTAAGCTCTAAGCTTCTGCTTGCCGGTTTTAAAACACAGGAGGTAGCACGGCTTGTTAATGTAGCACTTTCTATTAAGGCTAGTGAAGAAAGCGGCGCAACTCTCGATATTCTTTCTATAAACCTTTACACCGGTGAGGGGATACTGTTTAAGGCCGGTGCCGCCCCTACCTTTCACATTTCAAACTCGGAAATAAGCTGTATCGACCCCCTTTCGTTGCCTATCGGCA
>CAYJOX010000114.1:0-1936 GCA_964371915.1 uncultured Oscillospiraceae bacterium | reverse complement strand
GGAGTAAACGGCAGCAGGATGGATATTAAGTTAAATCTATACGACATGATTATTATGGTAAGCGACGGCACTTTAGGCGATGACCCCGATTGGCTACCCGAAATGATAGAGAGTGTAGCCGATAAAAACTCAAGAGAGATTGCGGCCGCAATAATAGAGGCCGCTAAGAGTAGAGATAGCCAGAGTGAACACGGCGATGATATGTCGGTTATCGTTTTAAAGCTTATACCGGCAACCATTGTACACCGGCGCAACGAGGAGAATGAAGAAAAAGAGCTTGCCGAGGTAGTATAGTTTATGGTACAATAAAACAAATTATTGTACGGAGAATTATGGAACGTTATAAAACTATATTATTCGATCTTGACGGAACACTTATAGACCCCGCCGTGGGCATAACAAATTCTATTGGCTATGCGCTTAAAAAGCTTGGTATTACCCCACCACCGCCACAAGAGCTCTATAGCTTTATCGGGCCTCCTTTATATATTTCTTTTTCACAGCTACCCGGAATATCACCACAAGATGTGCAAAAAGCCGTTGATTATTATAGGGAATATTTCTCTACAACGGGAATAAACGAGCAGACACTTTACCCCGGCATTGCCGATATGATAAAGGAGCTTTATCAGGCCGGTAAAACTATAATTCTTGCAACATCCAAACCGGAAAAATTTGCAAAGATAATAGTTGAAAACCATGGGCTAACCAATTATTTCACATTTATTGCAGGGGCTACAATGGATGGGGAGCGTAATGAAAAGGCGGATGTTATATCCTATGCGCTCGAGCAGGCAGAAATTACCGATCTTTGCTCTACAGTTATGGTAGGAGACAGAAAGCATGATATAATAGGTGCAAAAATATGTAATATCGATTCTATAGCCGTGCTTTATGGGTACGGAAGCGAGGCCGAGCTTATAAAACACGGTGCCGATTGTATAGCAAGCTCGGTAAAGGAGCTTTCACGGCTATTGATTTAGGCTGTAGATAATATTTTAAAGCGTTTTATTTTAAAATGTTGATTTTATCACAACTAGTATATACAATATATTACATCAGCTATATATAAAGGAGATTATTATGCGAATATATCAATGCAATGATTATATCGGTATGTCAAGAACTGCCGCCAATATTTTATCGGCACAGGTAATATTTAAGCCCGATTGTGTTTTGGGCTTAGCCACCGGCTCTACTCCAATAGGTGCTTACAAACAGCTTATCAGCTGGTATAAAAAAGGTGATCTATCCTTTTCACAGGTTAAAAGTGTAAATCTGGACGAATATGTAGGCCTTGCACAAGATCATGATCAGAGCTATAGATATTTTATGAAGACGAATTTTTTCGATCATATAAATATTAAGCCAGAAAACACCTATCTTCCTGATGGGATGGCAGATGATATAGAAAAAGAATGTGAACGATATAACAATGTTATATCAAGCCTTGGTGGCATAGATATACAGCTACTCGGCATGGGGCACAACGGGCATGTCGGTTTTAACGAGCCGGGTGTTGCCTTCGAGCTTGGCACACATCAGGTGCATCTAGCCCAAAGCACTATAGAGGCAAATGCTCGTTTTTTTGATAACGATGTATCCAAGGTACCGAATAGCGCCATAACAATGGGTATTCGAAACATAATGCACTCAAAAAAAGTGCTTGTTACTGTAAGTGGTGAGAGCAAGGCCGATATCGTTTTAAACGCATTTAAAGGGCCGGTTATGCCGGAAGTTCCGGCATCGATACTACAGCTTCATCCGGATGTAACACTTGTAGGTGATAGGGATGCACTCCACAAACTTATAGAGGCCGGCGAGCGGCCTTGTGAATAAAAAAAGCCCCATACGGGGCTTTTTCAGGCTGTCGGAATGCTACGACAGCCCCGAGAGGGGATGCATCCCCTCCCGGTACCCTCCCCCACAAATGGCT
>CAYJOX010000113.1:0-5867 GCA_964371915.1 uncultured Oscillospiraceae bacterium | reverse complement strand
ATGCCACCCATTCCATCGGCTACTGCAGCAAAAAACAACCCCTGTTTGTCGCTGGGGAATAACAAACCACAGGCATCCTGTTGTGATGGCCGCCTGCCTATCTTACTTAGGCTTGCGGCACGATAAAAGTATGCTTTCCTTTGCGAAGAAAAAAATCCCATCGTCCTCCAGTTAATTGACCGACTAGGTCGCTAATTGTGTGCCTGCTCGCAATAGCGGCAACGGTACTCTCTTTTATTTTTATTTGTTAATAAAAACATCTGCTCTATCTCCGGCTCACTGCTTGTTATACACCGTGGGTTTTTACAGCTGATTACCCCCTTAACCTCTGATGGTAGGCCGGGATGCTTTTTATCGAAGTGCTTGCCTTCCTTTATAAAATTAATGGTTATATTCTCATCAAAAAAACCAAGTAGATCAAGGTTCTTGCCTACATCCCCCTCTACCTTAATAATATCCTTGCGGCCCATCTTTTTACTTTTTACGTTCTGAATAACCGCAACGGTATTAGGCAGCTTATTTAGCTGTAGATAGTGGTATATCGTCATGCTGTTTCCGGCCTTGATGTGGTCTATAACAATGCCATTATATAAACTATCAATCTGCATTTTATCTCCTTTTACAGCTTTATATTCAACAAATCGAGTATAAGTGCCATACGAATATACTTTCCGTATAAAACTTGTTCGAAATATCGTGCCCTGGGGTCGTTATCAACCTCGGTGGCAATCTCGTTAACCCTCGGTAGTGGGTGTAGTACTATCAGGTTATCGTTTGCGAGCGACATCTTAGAGGCATCCAGTATATAGCTATCCTTTAGCCGTAGATACTCCTCCTCGTTAAAAAAGCGCTCTCTTTGAATACGGGTCATATATAATACATCAAGATCGCCGATACAATCGTCGAGCGATGTAAACTGGCTGTAGCCATGGCCGCCCTCAATTATATCGTCCTTAACATAGCGTGGAAGCTTAAGCTCTACAGGTGAGCAGAGTACAAAATCCACATCGTTATACCTTGTCATGGCGCGTATCAGGGAATGTACAGTGCGGCCAAACTTTAGGTCGCCACACAGGCCAAGCCTTAGGCCGGAAAGCCGTTTGCAAAGCCTGTAGATTGTAAGTAGATCGGTAAGGGTTTGTGTTGGGTGTTGGTGGCCACCATCTCCGGCATTGACCACCGGTACCGATGAATACTGAGTTGCCACAAATGCGGAGCCCTCTTTGGGGTGGCGCATCGCAATAATATCGGCATAACAGCTAACCGTCCTTATGGTATCTGCCACCGATTCACCTTTGGTTGCCGAGGAGCTATCCGCTCCGGCAAAGCCGAGCACCCCTCCACCAAGCTCCATCATTGCCGCCTCGAAGGATAGCCGTGTGCGTGTAGATGGCTCGAAAAACAGCGTGGCAAGTTTTTTTCCTTTACAGGCCTCGCTATATTTCGAGGGGTTATCTATTATATCTTCGGCAACCTTTATAAGCTGCTCTATCTTCTCTACCGTTAGATCGGTAGGATCTATAAGATGCTGCATAAACTCTCCTTTGCGTTTGACCAATAAGGTTGATTGTTATTTTACAAACTCCTCTACACAGCGTAGATATGCGGCAAGCGGGTCCGGTGCGGCTGTTATCGGCCTACCCACAACAATATAGTCACAGCCCATGCCGGCCGCACTGCTTGGTGTGGCAATTCTTACCTGATCGCCCACATCGCCATCGGCAAAGCGTATGCCGGGGGTAACGGTAATAAATTCTGATCCACAAACCTCCTTAACCGAGGCTGCCTCAAGCGGGGAGCAGACAACGCCATCCAGCCCTGCATTTTTAGCGTTTAATGCATAGTGGTTAACAACCTCTTTTAAGGGCCTTTCGATAAGGAGATCGTCCCTCATGCGCTGTTCGCTGGTGCTGGTAAGCTGGGTGACGGCTATAACCTTAGGCGGGTTTTTAGCCGATTTAGCACCCTCTACCGCCGCAATCATCATCTCTACCGTGCCGGATGCGTGTATGTTAACTATATCGGCACCAAGCTCGGCAACAACCTTCATTGCAGATTTAACGGTGTTAGGAATATCATGTAGCTTTAGATCGAGAAAAACCCTGTGCCCCTGTGCCTTAAGTGTGCGCACAACGTTAGGGCCGGCGCCATAGAAAAGCTCCATCCCTACCTTTAGAAAAAGCTGTTGTTTTGGCATCTTTTCTAAAAATGCAAACAGTGCCTCCTCGTTTGGAAAATCACAAGCTATTATTACCTCTCTTTGCATACTGTCCTCCCTATAATATCTTTAATATCGTTACAGCCGGTTTTTGCAAGCTCAACCGGCAAGCCTTCTACAATCTCGGTGAATATGTTTGGGTTTGTAAGGTAGGCCGCCCCTATCTGCACCGCCGTGGCACCGGCAGACATCATCTCCAGTACCTTCTGCGGGCTATCCACCCCGCCTATGCCTATTATTGGCAGGTTTGTTGCCATCGCAACCTCGTATATCATCCTTACCGCAAGGGGGAATATTGCAGGTCCCGACATGCCACCCATCTTGTTCGCAAGTATCGGCCGGCCGGTGCGGTAGTCTATCCTCATTCCAAGCAGGGTATTTATCAGCGATAATCCGTCCGCTCCCGATGCCTCACAGGCCTTTGCAATCTCGGCTATGCTTGCAACATTAGGTGATAGTTTTACGTATAGCGGTTTAGCTGTAACCTTTTTGACTGCCTCGGTCACGATTGCCGCTTGTTTTGGGTCGCTACCAAAGGCAAGGCCTCCCTTGTGCACATTAGGGCAACTAATGTTTAGCTCTATAATCCCTATCTGCTCGATATTATTAAATGCCTCGGCAAGTGTTACAAACTCCTCTATTGCAAAGCCGGATATGTTTGCTATAACCGGTTTTTTATAGGCGGCAAAAAGCTTCGGCAGTTCGGTGCGAAGCACCTCATCAAGGCCGGGGTTTTGTAGGCCTACACTGTTTAACATGCCGCTATCTGTCTCGGCAATCCTCGGTGTGGGGTTGCCAAAGCGTGGGGCTACCGTTGTGCCCTTAAACGAAAGGCTGCCTAAAATATCAAGATCGAAATTTTCGGCAAACTCATAGCCATAGCCTATCACACCGGAGGCGGCAATTATTGGGTTGGTTAGCTCTATTCCCGAAAGATTAACCGATATGCTCATGTTATACTCCCCTGCATTAAAACTCTATCTCGCCCTTTGCAAACACAGGGCCCTCTTTACATATTCTTGCGTAGCCGCCGCCATTTTTTTTGCAGCTACAGCCCATGCACCCACCAAAACCGCAACCCATGCGCTCCTCGAACGATAGCTGGCCATCCGGCTTTAACGTTGTTAACGCCTTCAACATTGGCATCGGGCCACAGGAATAAAAATAGTCATAATCTAAATTTTTGACCACATCGGTCACGAAGCCTTTAGTCCCTTCACTCCCATCCTCGGTGGCTATATAAACCTCACTGCAATACTGCCGTAGCTCGTCCTTTAGGAACACATCCTCCTGCGAGCGAAAGCCAAGAACGCAGGCAGGTTTTTTGCCCGCCTTGTTAAGGGTTTTGGCGAGTAACAACATAGGTGGGGCACCTACACCGCCGCCTATCAGTAGCGGTTTTTCATGGCTTGTAACGGTAAAGCCATTCCCCAGCCCCGATAAAACGGTAAGGCTATCCCCAACCTTTAGCCCGGCCATTGCGGCCGTGCCCTCTCCTACCGCCTTATAGATGATTGTAAGGGTATCCCCCTCGGCATCACATACCGATATAGGCCGCCTAAGGAAAAAACCATCAAGCTTAATGTTTACAAACTGGCCCGGCTTTAACTCTCCTATTTCACCCTGCAATACCATAAGAAATACATCTTTTGCAATACACTCATGCTTTATTATCTTTAGGGTTGTGTCTATCATACTATTACTCCTGTTTGGGGCTGTGGGTATATAAAATCTCACCAAATACCTCGGATCCGGCAAAGGGTGTTGCCCTGCCCTTGGATTTAAAGGTTGATGGATCTATTATATATTTTTTTTCTGTGTTTACTATACAGAAATCGGCTAGTGCACCATCCTGTATGCCGGCATCGAGCCCCAGTAGCTTTCTCGGTTTGATACTCATCAAATCGACCAATTGGGTCAGCGTTATCTTCCCGCCCTTTACAAGGCCGGTGTAAAGTGTAGCAAAGGAGGTTTCCAAACCTACTATTCCGAATGCACTGCCTAAAAGCCCTTTAGATTTTTCCTCGGCACTATGTGGGGCGTGGTCGGTTGCGATGGCATCTATAGTACCATCGAGAATTCCTTCTATAAGCGCATCACGGTCGGCGGCCGAGCGGATCGGAGGGTTCATCTTAAAACGCCCGTCATCCTGCAAATCTTCATCGCACAGAAGCAGATAATGTGGTGCTGTTTCGGCGGTTACCGGTGCACCCTGTGCCTTTGCCGCACGAATTATCTCTACACTCTCCTTTGTGGATAGGTGGCAGATATGAAGCGGCGCATTTAGCTCTGCCGCAAGCTTAACATCGCGCCTTACCATCTCATACTCGCTCTCGGAGGATATTGTAGGTATGCCGTTTCGCCTTGCGTAATCACCCTCATGTATAACGCCGCTTGCCCCGGGGTTGCCTACCTCACAGTGTGCCACAACCGGGCGGCCGTGTTTTTTTGCTATAGATAAGGCTATGCGCATCATCTCCTCGCTCTGTAGCCCTCTGCCATCGTCCGAAAAGCCGAGGCAGTGGGGTGCAAGGGCGGTAAAATCGGAAAGTTCCTCTCCTTTCTGCCCTACCGTTATCGAACCATAGGGATAAACCTTGCAAAGTGCGCTGTCCTTTATTATATTTAGCTGTGCCAGCAGATGCTGCTCACTATCCGGTACCGGGTTTAGATTAGGCATGGAGCAAAGCATTGTAAAACCGCCGGCAAGTGCTGCATCTGTTGCGGTTGCAATCGTCTCTTTATACTCAAAACCGGGTTCACGTAGGTGAACGTGGATGTCGGCAAAACCGGGAAGGATGTGATAGCCGTTACAGCCAACCACCTTAGCATCGGAGGGAATATCTTTTACTATAAAACTTTTACCATCCTTAAGCAATAGGCTTGCCTTAATAAATTCGCCGTCTACGAAAATATCGGCACCTACAAAAAAAACGTCTCCGGCACTGCCGTGACATTTATGCATAGTTTCAATATCCATTATACCGCCTCTGCCCATATAGCTACGCCTCATAATTTATAAAGTTAATTTGACATTATTATACAGTAAACAAGCCATTTTGTCAAGTAATACAGCCCCTAGTAGTTGCCGCCGGCAGGCATTTAAAAGGGGTATGTAATAATTTTTTTTTAGGTATAAAGTTAGCTTTATATTGTGCGATTATATTATCAAGAGGCAAAATACTTGGTACGACACGTGCTAAGGGTAACGAGGTATAGCCATGCCGTTTAAACGGCCGGCTAAAACTCATCTGCCGCCTTTACCTACATATATATGTGGGCGTGTTCACTATGATGTTTTCACTATCTTGGCAAACATCTGCTATATTAAGTTTGTACCTGCCGGTAAACGGTAGCTTTGCGCAACCTTAATATGTGCAGGGTTAGCTTTGCAGTAGCAAGGCTAAGCCGAGTTTGTGGAGTGTCTTTAGGTGGCCATATCTGGCGGCACTGTTTAATATCTCTTGCCCAACTGCGGCTCGAAGTCATGACCGGGCTATCGGTGGCTTTGCTGTACCTTTTGTTTTGCATCACTAAACACCTCGCATGGATTGCAGGGTGTACAAATGTAACGCAATATTTAAGGAGAAAATGTATGATTATTCAACACAACATTATGGCGCTAAACTCGAACCGCCAGCTAGGCATC
>CAYJOX010000112.1:5027-5882 GCA_964371915.1 uncultured Oscillospiraceae bacterium | reverse complement strand
AGAACTAAGAGCTAAGAACTAAGAACTAAGAGCTAAGAGCTAAGAATCTAAGAGCTAAGAACTAAGAACTAAGAACTAAGAACTAAGAACTAAGAACTAAAGTGTGAGTAGTGAGGTTGTTCACTATTCACACTTTTCATCTGTTTTACAGCTGGCTATTGCGGCTATAATATACCCAATTACAGCGCCTACCGTGTTGGTTATCAGGTCGTCTATATCGCTTACGCCGGTGTTGAAGATAAGCTGTAGTAGCTCTATGCTAAGGGATAGAAAAAACCCTCCGGCGGCAACCTTTATAAAACCATGCCGCCTTGAGAATAGCATACCAAAGGGTAGAAACCATGCAATGTTTCCCACAACATGGTAGGTAAACTCCCACACACTATACCTGTATGCCCTTAACATGGTTTTAAAGGGTATATACTGCACCGATTGCGAACTATATACATTATCGGAAAAATCGAAAAAACCACCATAGTCCCTTATAACGGTTATCTGGATAAGGGCCGTAAGGTAGCATACCGTTATAAGCCCTAAAACAAACTCCTTGTTTTTAGGGCTTTTCTTTTTTATTATTATGCTATAGGCCGACCATAGCGCACCTACTGCTATTGCAAGTGTTACCGCCCTTATAAGGTAGAACAGTATTACTGATATATTCATTTTTACATCCTAAAACTGTGGCAGCAGAGAGGCTTTCTCCCTACTGCCATTGCCTAAATTTATTCCTCGTCTGTGCTACTACTTTGCGCTAACGATGATGAATCGGAACTCTCGGCCTCCTGTGTATCTTCCGTAACACCGGCCACCGGTTCTTCCTCGGCCTCAGCCTGAGAGGACGATGAGGCAGGGATA
>CAYJOX010000112.1:0-5017 GCA_964371915.1 uncultured Oscillospiraceae bacterium | reverse complement strand
ACTGCTTGTCTCGTTAGCTCCCTCGTCTGTCTCCTGCTCTATAATAGCCTGATCCAGTATATTCTCCGAGCTTGCCGCCGGCACTGCCGGTAGGGCGCCTACCTGGTTTTGAACCTGTGAGCTACTGCTCTGTTCCGGTTTAAGCTCACTCTCCCCTATCGCATGGATATAATAACCGTTGCCATACTGCTTTAGAATATACTCTAGATATTTTATCGGCGGTGCATCGCCGGTAACATTATCTATGGAGGAGCCTGCCGGCTGTTTATAACCTACCGTAAGGTATTTAAGGTCACCACTGTTCTCTATCGATAGCACCTCCGGTATATAGTTTATCGGCTGGGAGGTAATGGGAATAACATAGCTTAGCCTCTGCTCATCATACACAAACTGTAGGCCACTATCCACAAACGTTTCGTGTGTAAGGGTATATTCGGGGCCGAATAAGGTTAAGGCCCAGTTATCCACTATCGCAGATGGTAGATAGAGCGAGCCAAACTCGTCACGCTCGAAGGAGCTGTTATCCTCCTTAGATATTGCAAGCCATATTGCCGCCTGCCTTAGGGTGTTTTGCGGTGCACTCTGTAATGATTCGAAGGGCAGTGGGTCTAACAGTACCAGTGGGGTAATAAAATCTGCATAGTACTCCCTCTCCTCGGTATCGTCGAGCAAGGTTCTAATTATGCCGGTGGCACTTACTACTATGCTTAATACTCCTATTATCATCAGAAGAAGTACAATACCTCCCAGCACCATTCGGCGGGTTCTGCGTGCCTCCCTTTTTAGCTTTTCACTTTTTGCCATTATGCCTTTCCTTTAAGTTTCTCTAGCCAAGCGGTATTATTAATATACCACTCTATCGTGGTTATAATACCCTTTTCAAACGGGGTTTCGGGGCTCCAGCCTATCTCCCTGCCAATCTTCTCGGGGTCTATTCCGTAGCGGCGATCATGCCCCTTTCTATCCTCTACATAACTTATTATATCCTCCGATATGCTTTCATCATACCGCTTTGCAAGCTCTGCAATTATTGTTTTTACTATCGTGATATTGGTTCTCTCGTTATGGCCGCCAATATTGTATACCTCATACAGCTTGCCCTTCTCCAGCACCATCTGTATTGCACTGCAATGATCCTCTACATATAGCCAATCACGTACATTTAGGCCATCCCCGTATACCGGTAGCGGCTTTTTCTGTTTCGCATTCTCTATCATAAGCGGAATTAACTTTTCCGGAAACTGATAGGGGCCATAGTTATTGCTACAACGGGTAACATTTACCGGAAACTTAAAGGTATCGCCATAGGCAAGCACAAACATATCGGCCGATGCCTTTGCCGCACTGTAGGGGGAGTGTGGGTTAAGCGGTGTTTCCTCTGTAAAAAAGCCCTCATCCCCTAAACTGCCGTAAACCTCATCGGTAGAAACCTGTAAAAACCTTGCACCCGGCTTGTACTCATCGTCACCGCACTGCCAAACCTCCTTAGCGGCATCAAGCAGCGTGGTTGTGCCCAGCACATTTGTACGCACAAATACCGATGGATCGGTTATACTGCGGTCTACATGGCTTTCGGCCGCAAAGTTAACAACATAATCTATGTCATGCTCCTCTATTAACTTTTTACAAAGGGCGTAATCACAGATATCACCTTGTACAAAGCTGTAACGCTCGTCACTCTCAACTCCACTCAGGTTATCGAGGTTTCCGGCATAGGTAAGCTTATCAAGGTTAACAACCTTAACATCGCTATAGTTTTTTAGAAGATAGATTATAAAGTTAGAGCCTATAAAGCCGGCGCCTCCGGTAACAAGATAGTTTTTCATTGGTTATTACATCCTTTCGGTTTATATTTTAATTAGTTGCCAGATTTGTGTATATACATATTGTTTGCGATATATTCACGCATATAATCGGCAAGGGCTACATCCCATTTCCTCATATTGTCCCCTATGGTCAATCGGAGCATACCATTGCTTAGAACGGAGTATGCCGGCCGCTTTGCCGGTGTTGGGTAATCACGCGTGGAGCAGGGTTTAACTATAGTTCTGCTATGCAGATGCCTTGCAATCTCGCAGGTAAAGCCGTACCAGCTTGTCTGGCCGTTGCCTACACAGTGGTAGATGCCATACTCCTCGGTTAGTGCTATCTGTAGAATATGGTGTGCAAGGTCCTCGGCATTGGTGGGGCAACCCCACTGGTCGTTAACAACCTTTATCGAATCCCTCTCGCTGCAAAGGTTGATCATCGTTTTCACAAAGTTTTTGCCGGTGCGCCCATATAGCCATGCGGTACGTACTATAAAATACTATTTACACAAGTCTGCCACATATCTCTCCCCCAGCAGCTTGGATTTACCGTAGGAGGTTACAGGTATTGCCGGTGCGGCCTCGGTATAGGGGTCCTTTGCCTTGCCATCGAAAACATAATCGGTAGATACATGCAGTAGCTTTGCACCTATCTCCTGTGCGGCCTGTGCAAGGTTTCTCGGTGCTATTGCGTTGCCACGCATCGCATCGTCCGGCATTCCCTCACAGTCATCCACCCTTGTAAAGGCGGCGCAGTTAAATATTATCTCGGGGCGAAGTTCGTTTATCGCCGCAATGGTAGCCTCTCGGTCGGCGGCGTTAAGCTCGGCCATGTCTACCGAAATAAGCTCGGCGCCGTCATACTCCTGCGGAATATCCCCTAGCGCACTTTTGCCCTCGTTTAGTATCCTTATAAGCTCCTGCCCAAGTTGCCCCCTATGGCCGACTATCATTATTCTCATATTATATACCAACCTTTGTGTTTTTTGTGAAACTATAGCTCTACCGTATCGGCAATAGTTAGCAGATATCTGCCGTACTCTGTCTGTTTAAGCCTATCGGCAAGCTGCCTTAGCTGTTTGTTATCTATAAAGCCCTGTCGGTATGCAATCTCCTCCGGGCAGGCTATGTATAGCCCCTGTCTTGTCTGAACCGCCTCTACAAAGTTTGCCGCCTCCAGCATTGCACGGTGGTTGCCGGTATCCAGCCATGCCATTCCACGTCCGAACAGCTCTACCGATAGCTCGCCCTGCTCTAGATAGTGGTTGTTAACCGCCGTTATCTCTATCTCTCCCCTCTTGGAGGGTTTAACATTCTTCGCAATCTCTATAACCCTGTTATCGTAGAAATATAGCCCCGGTACTGCATAGTTGCTTTTTGGGTTTTCCGGCTTCTCCTCTATCGATAAAACCTTACCGCTCTTATCAAAATCCACCACCCCGAACTCTCTCGGGTTGCTTACATGGTAGCCGAATATCGTCGCACCCTTTTCACGCTCGGCCGCCGCCTTAAGCCTTCCGCTAAAGCCATAGCCGTAAAAGATGTTATCGCCCAGTACAAGTGCAACGCTATCGTCCCCTATAAACTCCTCCCCTACTATAAAGGCATCGGCAAGGCCGCGTGGCGCAGTCTGCACGGCATAGGATATGTTCATCCCCCAGTTTTTACCGTCGCCCAGCAGCTCCTCAAAGCCGGTAATATCCCTTGGTGTAGATATTATAAGTACATCCTTAATGCCGGCGAGCATAAGGGTTGATAGTGGGTAGTATATCATCGGTTTATCATATATTGTAAGCATCTGCTTAGATACCGCCAGTGTAGAGGGGTAAAGCCTTGTGCCGGCCCCTCCTGCTAGTACTATACCTTTCATTCTGCTATACCTCCTGTTTTTTTATCTATCCTCGGCCTTATTATCCCCCAGCGGGTAAAGTATGTAAACATAGAAAAAAGCTGCATACAGAAAAACCGTACGCTTTTGCGTGGTTTGCGTTGCCATAGATGTTCCACGGTAGTGACCGGCAGGTAGCGTATATCCCCCTGCTTCATCATTATCCTTGTTAGGTCGGCATCCTCGAAATATAAAAAATACCTATCAGAAAAACCGCCTACCGCCTTTAAGGACTCTGTTCTTGCTATAAAGAAACATCCGGTGCAAAAGGTTATATCCTGCGGCTTTGTTAGGTCTTTGTCGAGCATTAGGTATCTATCCTCTACCGCTTTGAATATTCCAAGCTGCCTTGCCACGAGTGATAGCGGCGTTGGGGAAAGCTTTGGCGTAAACTGTTCCTGCCCATTTTTAAAGCGCAGCCTACATGTTGCCATAACCGTCTTTTCTTCTTTTTCCATGCCGGCAATTAAAAGCGACATGCTATCCTCAAACAGGATAATATCCGGGTTAACAACCGCATGGTAAGCCGCCTGCGATTGCTCTATAGCTATGTTATGAGCAAGGCCAAAACCGATATTTTCCTTATTATATATAACCACCACATCCTCGGCCTCGATAGCCTTTAGTTTTTGCGCCTCCTGCTCGGTTGATGCATTATCTATAACATATATAAGGTAATCCGGCTGATCTGTAAACTTTTTTATACTACAAACAGCAGCGATGGTTTCATCACTGCAGTTATAGTTTACTATCGAGATGGTCAGGCTGGGCATTAACTATCCCTGCCTATGCTATATTTTAACATTAACCGTCCTTTTTTGCAAGCTGTTATTTTACTTGTTTTTAACCATAACTATGCTCTTGCTTTTACCCTTCTCGTCATACTCTAGGGTTGTTTCAAACCTACCGGTGTTTTCCAGTAGCTTATATAGCTTTGCATAGCCGTAGTTTCGTGAATCAAAATCCGGAAACTGTCTTGATATAATTGTACCAAGTTTAGATAGCATCATATATCCATCCTGCTCGCTATCCTTATCTATTATCTTGCGGATCTCCTCTATCATATTTTTAGGAACCGTTTTTTGTATTGCCGATTGCTGTTTCTCCTCTACCACCAACGTTTCGAGGATGGTAAACTTGTTACAGGCGCTTCTAAACGCAACAGGGGTTTTCGCCTCCCCCATTCCCAGCACATACATGGCCGATTCTCTAAGGCGCAGTGCAAGCCTTGTAAAATCACTATCGCTCGATACAAGGCAAAATCCGTCTACATTCTCGGTATATAGTATATCCATTGCATCGATAATCATCGCGCTGTCGG
>CAYJOX010000111.1:0-5903 GCA_964371915.1 uncultured Oscillospiraceae bacterium | reverse complement strand
GGTGGCAACAAGTGTAATCGAAACTGCACTTAAATTTAATAAGGAGTGTTCGCAGCTACACCTTGTAGATCTAGATGGAGCAAAGCTCGGTATTGCCGAGAACTTTGACCTAATATGTGAAACTGTCGAGGCCTTTAAAGGTTTTGTAGAGGTAGGCGGTGGTATTAGAAATATTCATACCGTTAAACATTATATTGATGCAGGAGTTGACCGTGTTATACTCGGCACATCTGCACTTAAAGATCCTGCACTTTTGAAAGAACTTGCAACCAGTTATGGCGATAAGATTGCCGTTGGCATAGATGCAAGAGATGGATTTGTTGCTACCGATGGCTGGGTGGACAGCTCACGCGTAGGATATATTGATTTTGCACGCCAGTGTGTAGAGATGGGAATTGCTACTATCATATTTACCGATATTTCTAAAGATGGCACACTTGCAGGCCCTAATATTGAACAGACAAAAGCACTGCGTGATGCTGTAGGGTGCACCCTTCTTGCAAGCGGCGGAATACACTCTATCGATGATATTAAGATACTAAAGGATATAGGGATAGATGGTGCTATCTGTGGTAAATCACTTTACCATGGAAAGATATCATTAAGCGAAGCAGTTGCGGTTGCGGGTGGTAATAGCTAATGGATACAAAGGCATTGTTTAAAAAGGCCGAACTCATACCGGCTATTATTCAGGCAGAGGATACAGGCGCAGTGTTGATGTTAGCATATATGAACGAAGAATCACTTGCAAAAACGCTTGAAACAGGCTACACATGGTTTTACAGTAGATCCCGTAAGCAACTTTGGAACAAGGGTGCAACTTCGGGCAATCTGCAAAGGGTAATATCTATAATAGCAGACTGTGATGATGACACATTACTAATTACGGTAGAGCAACATGGTGTTGCCTGCCATACCGGTGAATACAGTTGTTTTTTTAAGGAGGTTAAAAGATGGTAATACAGGATTTATATAACGTAATTAAACAACGTAAGGAAGCCAAGGAGAGCGGTAGCTATACTGCATACCTATTTGAGCAGGGAGAGGACAAGATCCTTAAAAAGATAGGGGAAGAGGCTGCCGAGGCCATTATCGCATCAAAGAACAACAACAATGATGAGCTTGTAAACGAGCTGTGTGACCTTTTATATCACTCCCTTGTACTTGTTGCTTATAAGGATATACCACTAGAGGATGTAGAGAAGGAACTTTTAAAGCGATCTGAAAAGCTTGGCAACCTAAAACAGATGAAAAATACCGATAAGAACACATAAAATTAACTATCATAAACAATACCCTACAACCGGTATGGATGTAGGGTGTTATTTTTTAGGTTATAGTATTACATAAGTGGGGCAAACAACCTTAATATTGCATCACCAAGGATCCCAATAAAGTTTGTTCTGCAATCCTCTATTGTAATCTGCTTGCAGGATTTTAGGGTATCTAAAAAATCCTTCTTCATCTCCTTGATGGTTACATTATCATGTAATAAAACACCACATTCAAAGTGTAGGTTTAAACTTCTAAAATCAAGATTTATCGTTCCTACAACACCGAGCAAATCATCCGATATGACATTTTTCGCATGTATAAACCCAGGCGAATATTCATAAACCTTAACCCCACCCTGTATAAGTGGAAGATAGTTTGACCTTGTTAATCGATGAACAAGGTATTTATCCGGTATGGCAGGGGTAACTATTCTTACATCTACACCTCTTTTAGCAGCTCGGCAGATAGCCTTTGTCATAGAGGAATCGACTACCAGATAAGGTGTAAAGATATACACATATCTACCCGCGCCACCTAATATATTTAAATAGAGATTCTCCGAAATCTCCTCAAAATTAAGTGGAGAATCTGCAAACGGTTGTACATAGCTGTCATACCTGTTAATTCTTGACGAGGAATATTCAGGCATTACAATCTCATCTAGATCGTCATATACTTTAACCAAGGTGTTCCACATCTCCAAAAAAAGCAGGGAAAGCCCATAGGCACCATCACCTACAAGCTTAATCCCGGAGTCTTTCCAATGGCCAAAGCGCTTATATTCATTAATATATTCATCGGCAATGTTCATCCCACCGGTATAGGCAATTAATGAATCGATAACAATTATTTTTCTATGGTCACGGTGGTTCATTACCGCCGAAATAAATGGAACAAAGCGATTAAATGCTACGGTTTTAATTCCGTGTTCGGCCATTCTTGAAGGAAAGTTAGCCGGCAACCTATCAATACAGCCTACATCATCATATATAAGCCTAACATCCACACCGGCGGCAGCTTTTTCTTTTAGTATCGATATGATAGATGTCCACATCAAACCTTCGTTAATTATAAAAAACTCTAGATAGATATGTTTCTTTGCTTTTTTTAGCTCTATAAGTATATCAGCATATATAGTTTCACCCGATGAATAGTAGCTTATATCGGTGTTTTTATAAACCGGATAGTTGCAATGCCCCTCAAGGTATTTAAAAGAACCGCTGATTGTAGGGTACCATCTTTCCAGTTCGACAATGTTCTCTTTTTTATATAGATACTTCTTATTAAGATAGCTGTGAGCCTTTTCAAATTTAAGCCGTAGCTTTTTACCTAAATCTTTATCTCCAAACATAAAGTACAGCGGTACGCCAACAATAGGGAAGAAACCGATAACGATTACCCATGCCATCTTTGCCGAGGCGTTGGAACCGGTACCGATAATATAGATAGACATAATAAAACCAAGCGTTCTAAATATCCATTCAATATATCGTGATATAAGTGAGATTTGTGAAACTAGTATAAATATCCATACGAGTTGGAAAATAATTATGAGCGCAGTAATTATAGACCGACTAAAAATTCTATGTAGTATCGGTTTATATTTTTTTGATTTCAAAACAAAACTCCCTATTAATAAAATAATTAAGGGGTTAATTCTTAAGGCTTTGCAAAGGTGCAGGAATTCTGCCACCACGTTTTATAAATATATCGGGGCTCTTTCGATTTATCTCCATGACCGGCCCCTTACCCAAAAGACCACCAAAGTTTAGCATGCTTCCCACATCTTTACCTATTGCCGGAATAAGCCTAACCGCAGTTGTTTTTTGATTTACCATTCCTATTGCAGCCTCATCCGCAATAATGGCAGAAACAATCTGTGGAGTTATATCACCCGGAACAACAACCATATCAAGACCCACAGAACAAACTGCTGTCATCGCCTCAAGTTTAGAGAGTGTAAGGTTGCCACATTCAGCAGCCGCAATCATACCGGCATCCTCCGATACAGGAATAAACGCACCGGAAAGCCCACCGACGTGAGACGATGCCATAACGCCGCCTTTTTTCACCGCATCGTTCAGCAGTGCAAGCGCTGCGGTAGTGCCATGGCAACCGCACATTTCAAGGCCCATCTCCTCTAAAATATAGGCTACCGAATCACCAACGGCGGGCGTAGGTGCAAGCGATAGATCAACAATTCCAAAAGGCACACCCAGTGCGCGCCCTGCCTCTATACCAACAAGCTGCCCCATACGCGTTACCTTAAAAGCAGTGCGTTTTACAAGCTCTGCAACATCGGTTAGATCGGCATTTTTATCAAGCCTTGAAAGTGCGGCTCTAACAACACCTGGGCCCGAAACACCAACATTTATTACACAATCCGGTTCACCTGGACCATGAAAAGCACCCGCCATAAAAGGATTATCCTCCGGTGCATTGCAAAACACAACAAGCTTTGCAGGGCCTATACAGTTATCATCCTTAGTAAGCTGTGCACTTTCGATGATTACTTCGCCCATCATCTTTACGGCGTCCATATTAATGCCGCTCCTTGTACATCCGATATTAACACTGGAGCAGACATTTTTTGTAGCTGCTAAAGCCCTGGGTATAGAACGTATGAAATCCTCATCACATCCTGAAAACCCTTTTTGTACAAGCGCTGAATATCCACCTATAAAATTCACCCCTACCTTTTCGGCAGCCTTTTGCAGTGTTAAGGCATACTCTACCGGATCACCACCACTTACAGATGCCAACATAGAGATTGGGGTAACAGATATACGTTTATTTATAATGGGTATTCCGTATGTACGCTCTATTATCTCACAGCGTTTTACCAGTTCACCGGCCTTATCAGATATTTTATTGTAAACCTTTTCGCAACTTTTTGTTATGTCACTGTCCGCACAATCAAGCAGCGATATGCCCATTGTAACGGTACGAATATCGAGGTGTTGCTCCTCTATCATCTCTATTGTTTCAAGTATTTCATTTACATTCATCTTTTACACCCTATGCATAGAATTAAATATATCTTCATGCATGATGTTTATCTTCATGCCAAGTTTTTCCTGTAAATTATTGAGCTTGTCTGCAAACTTTAGATAGTCACAGTTTAGAGTAGAAACATCAACAATCATTACCATTGCAAATAAACCCTGCATTATTGTTTGATTTACATCTAGTATGTTTGCATTTACTTCGGCGCAACAACTGCTTACTACCGAAAGTATCCCTACGGTATCGTTTCCCACTACGGTAATAACGGCTTTCATAAACCCCTCCAATTATTGTATAGTGTTAACATTATACAATAATTATACTAAAATAGCAAGATTTGAAGTATCTGTGTATTTTACGAAAAAACTTGTAATAATGACCTCTTTTTTATTAAGTACTTGACAATTAACAAAAAAAGTAGTAATCTTATATGCAGAATAATGCCCCTTTGTGATGGATGGGGTTTTATATAATGATAAAAGGCATATGCCGCTACTACAGAATAAAAATTGTATTGCAATATTACAATATTTTTATAATAATATTAAAACAGCAAAGCACCTGTTGTCGAATTATACGACAGGGGGTTTGTGTCGTTTTAATTGTAAAATTTAATATGAAGGTAATTTATGACACAAAATAGCAACAAGACCGGTCAGAAGAAGGATAAGGTTGATAAAAAATCTAAACCTATGTTTTCCTTTGAGAAAATCATGACCCACCCTGAGGTAAAGCAACAAGTTGGTGCAAAATCAAAGGCAGCCGAAACTAAGAACAAGCAAGGTGAAGCTAAGACAAAACAATCAACGGTAAGAAAGCCTGGCAGGCCACCAAAATCATCTCCTGCCGCCGCTGTTACCGAACAGAAAAGGGTAATAAAGCCAGCAACCAAACCAAAGCAGGAGCGCCTGAGCGCCGCAACAAACCGTGTAACCGGAAACGCAAATAAGACGGTTAAAATACTTCCCCTTGGTGGGCTTGGAGAGATTGGAAAAAATATTACACTGTTTGAATGTGACGGTGACATGCTACTTGTAGACTGTGGTATATCCTTTCCGGATGACCATATGTTTGGCGTCGACCTTGTAATCCCTGATTTTCGCTATGTAATCGAAAATGCTTCTAAGATTAGAGGGTTAATCGTAACTCACGGCCACGAAGACCATATTGGGGCAATTCCATATCTACTAAAACAGATAAAGGTACCGGTTTTCGGCACTAAACTTACAATAGGTTTTATTCAGAATAAGCTTGAGGAGCACAAGCTTAACAACATGGCAAAACTGAATGTAATTGAACCTAACCAAAAAATACGTCTTGGTGTATTTACCGTCGAGCCTATAAGGGTTAACCACTCTATACCGGATGCAGTAGCCTATGCAATAGATACTCCGGCCGGAATAGTTTTGCACACAGGTGATTTTAAGGTGGATCTATCGCCAATACATGGTAAGAGCATCGACCTTAAAACATTTGCAACCTATGGTAAAAAGGGTGTATTATGTATGATGTCGGATAGCACCAACGCCGAACGTGCAGGGTATACCGAAACAGAACAAAAGGTTGCGGAGAGTTTTAAACGATTTTTCATTCAGGCACAGGATAGGCGAATATTTATTGCA
>CAYJOX010000110.1:0-5927 GCA_964371915.1 uncultured Oscillospiraceae bacterium | reverse complement strand
CCGATATCTCGGTTTTGGCGCAGCTTCCAAATTTAGAGGATATATACCTCTCCGGTAATAATATCTCGGATATATCGGCCCTGGCGGGTGCAGAAAAGTTAGAAGATGTTATGCTGAATGATAACAATATTCAGGATGCCTCCGCCCTTAGCAACCTAACCAACCTACGGCATGTTCACCTCGATAATAATAATATCACAACCATTCCGGACCTATCAAGATCAGATTCGCTTTACACTATATCGCTAAGGCATAATCAGATAACGGATGTGACCCCCTTAGTAACATACGCAATAATAGATTGGGTAATATTAGATTATAACAATATTACCGATCTTTCGCCGATGGCGCAGATGACAACGCTTAGAGAACTTTCCCTCGAGGGAAACCCGATAAGCGATATAACCCCTCTTGGGAGTATACCAACGCTGGGAATACTTAATGTAAAGCAGACAAACGTAACAGATTTCTCGGCCGTTGAACACTCTATAGCGATATTAGAAAGAGATTAAGCCAAGGTGCTATAATCCGGTTCGAGATTACATAACAAACCGATTTACAGATAGGCGAAAGACGGCAATCGGACGATGGGATAAGCCGCTAGAATTACGGCGCAGGGGGCTGTTTCTGCCTCGCTTATTTTGTTCTGCTTAAACTTGACAAAAACGGGGGTAAAGATTATAATTTAAGTTGAGAAAATATAAGTTCAAACCTAAAAGGAGCTTGCTTTAATGATTGATGTAACCGAGATGTTCGGATGTATGGTATTTAACGATACCGTTATGCAACAAAGATTGCCGAAAAATATATATAAGGCGTTGAAACGTAGCGGAATAGAGGGTACCCGCCTTGATGCCGAGGTGGCAAATATCGTCGCAAACTCTATGAAGGATTGGGCGGTAGAGAGGGGCGTTACCCACTACACCCACTGGTTTCAGCCGATGACCGGAATTACCGCCGAAAAACATGATAGCTTTATATCGCCAAACGGCGAGGGTAAGGTTATTATGGAGTTCTCCGGTAAGGAGCTTGTACAGGGCGAGCCGGATGCATCTAGCTTTCCTTCCGGTGGGCTTCGTGCAACTTTTGAGGCCAGAGGCTATACCGTATGGGATACCACATCATACGCCTTTATTAAGGATAACACCCTTTGTATTCCCACTGCGTTTTGCTCCTACGGTGGCGATGCACTGGATAAAAAGGCACCGCTTCTACGCTCGATGGAGGCGATAGATAAGCAGGCCATGCGTATACTGAGGCTTTTTGGTAATAACGAGGTTAAGAGAGTTATTACTACCGTAGGGCCCGAGCAGGAGTATTTCCTTGTAGATAAGGAGATATATATGCAGCGCCCCGACCTTATCTATACAGGCAGAACCCTATTTGGTGCACGCCCGCCTAAAGGCCAGGAGTTGGACGACCACTATTTTGGTACCCTAAAAGCAAGGGTATCCGATTTTATGAGAGAGCTGGACGAAGAGCTGTGGAAGCTTGGCGTGCTTGCAAAGACAAAACATAACGAGGTTGCACCGGCACAGCACGAGCTGGCACCGATATTCGGAACTACAAACGTTGCAACCGACCATAACCAGCTAACAATGGAACTACTTAAAAGCATAGCCTCAAGGCATAACCTTGCCTGCCTTCTACACGAAAAGCCCTTTGCAGGTGTTAACGGAAGCGGCAAGCATAATAACTGGAGCATGTCTACCGATACAGGCGCAAACCTGTTAGAACCGGGAGATACCCCGCACGAGAATGCACAGTTTCTTCTGTTCCTTGTTGCCCTTATCAAGGCTGTAGACACATATCAGGACCTTTTGCGTGTTTCGGTTGCCACGGCCGGCAACGATCATCGCCTCGGTGCCTGTGAGGCCCCGCCGGCCATAATATCCATCTTCCTAGGTGATGAGCTTACCGAGATACTCGATTCGATAGAGCATGGCACCGACTATACCGGCCGTGAAAAGGAGAATATGGAGATAGGCACCACCATGTTGCCACACTTCCGCCGTGATACGACCGACCGTAACCGTACTTCACCGTTCGCCTTCACCGGTAATAAGTTTGAGTTTAGGATGCCCGGCTCCTCTGTATCGGTTTCCGGCCCTAATATCATACTTAACACGATAGCGGCCGAGATATTTTGCGAGTTTGCCGATACCCTTGAGGGAGCTGCCGATTTTTCGAGTGAGCTAAATGCACTGGTTAAAAAGACGATTAAAGAGCACCGCCGCATAATATTTAACGGTAATAACTACTCCGACGAATGGGTTGTTGAGGCCGAGCGCCGTGGCCTTTCTACCCTTAAAAATACGGTGGAAACTCTGCCGGAGTATATAACAGCGCAGAGCATTGCGCTGTTTACCCGCCACGGTGTGTTTACCGAGAACGAGATACACTCCCGCTATGAAATTCTGCTGGAGAGCTATAGCAAGACGATACATATTGAGCTACAGACCATGATAGACATGACGAGGCATCTTATTATGCCTTCATCGGTTAGCTACCAAAAAGAACTCTGTGAGCTTATGATGGCAAAAAAATCCTGCTCTGCTATCGATTGCTCTATGGAGCATAGGCTGCTAGAGCAGATAGCAGAGCTATCCGGTGCTATGCTTAAAAAGTTAGATGTGTTGTGTGAGCTTTCGGCCTCCTCTAAACAGTATAGCGATACCCTCGAAACCGCCAAGTTTTATCGTGATAGGGTGGTGCCTGCTATGGCAGAGCTACGCACAGTGGTAGACGAGCTGGAGACACTTGTCGCTAAAAAGCACTGGGTATTACCGAGCTATGGCGACATTCTATACAGCGTAAACTAAAAGCATAAATGCGGAGAATACAACCTTGAGTATAAAACTTGCCGCCACCGATATGGATGGAACACTACTAACCGACAACAGGCAGATAAGCGATAGAACGATAAAAACTATACGCCAGCTTAAACAAAACGATGTTGAGTTTTGCCTCTGCTCCGGCCGCCCTAGGGCCGGAATGGAGCAGTACATTAAACAGCTGGGTTTTGAGCCGCACCTTATTACCTACAACGGTGCCGAGGTTATTCCTGCCGGCAGTAAAACGCCTATCTATGCCAACACCCTTGATGTTACTCTGGCCGAGGAAGTTTTTAGGTTAGGCCAACAGCTTAGCGAGATTGCTGTAGCATGGGAGAGCAACCGTTTAATCGTTTCGGAGGATAACGAGCTTACACAGCGATATAGAGAGCATTCAGGCTCCGAATGTGTGTTGGCTAAGGATGTGGATTTTAAATCGCTAAAGCTACGAAAGGTGCTTTGGATAGGCACCGACCCGTTAGAGATTGAGAGGCTACGTATAGAGATGGGTAGGCGATATGAGGGGGTTTTAAATGTTGCCACCTCCAGCCCGATATTTTTAGAGTTTGTAAACCACGATGTTTCAAAGGGGATTGCGCTTAAGAGATTGTGTGAGTACCTTAATATAGATATAGCCGAATCCTGTGCTTTCGGTGATGGTTATAACGACGTTGCCATGCTAACTACCGCAGGTGTATCGGTAGCAATGGGTAACGCTATAGACGAAATTAAAAATTTATGTGATACCGTTACACTTACAAACGAACAGGATGGCGTTGCGGTTTACATAGAGGAAAATATACTTAATTAACTATAAGGAGTATAGCATGAAACTTGTGATAGCGTGTGATCATTCAGCCCTTGAGCTAAAGGCAGAGGTGAAAAAGTTAGTGGCCGAAATGGGGCATGAGTGTGATGATATAGGCACACATACGGCCGATAGCTGTGATTACCCCGACTATGGCTATAGGGCCGCGGTAGGTGTTGCCGAGGGCAGCTATGACCGTGGTATTCTAATATGTGGCACCGGCGTGGGAATATCCCTTGCGGCTAACAAGGTGAAGGGTATACGCTGTGGCGTGTGTAGCGAGCCTACAACCGCAAGGCTTACAAGAGAGCATAACGATGCGAACATGATCTCTATCGGGGCAAGGATAGTGGGCGGGGAGCTTGCTTTAGATATTGTACGAACATTTTTAACTACCGAGTTTTCCGGTGGGCAGCGGCATGTAAATCGTGTTAAAAAGATTTCGGCCATCGAAAATGGCGAAAAGTTATAGACACAGAGGGCTATATGGACTCGTTTTGGCTGTTTTTAGTTATAGTTTTATCGGTGCTTCCTATCACAATGATAATGTTCGGTAGCATATACAAAAAATTTGCACCCGGTTACAATTACATGTTCGGATATAAAACTAAACGTTCCCTAAAAAGTAGAGAGAGCTGGGAATTTGCACACATCTATTTCGGGAAATTCTGGTTTGTGGCGGGTATTGTACTTGTTGGATTAAATATTATTGTAATGTTAGCTGTGTCTAACACAGATCATGAGCTTATCGGCATGATGGCGATTGCCGTTGCGGGTTTTGAGCTTGTTGTTTTTGTGCTATCTGTAGTTTTTACCGAGCATGCACTTAAAAGAACTTTTGATAATGATGGCAATACAAGATAAATGCAACCGATTTGTGTATATATTGTTAAGGAATGATGATAACTATTGAATAAATGATAAAATACAGGTATAATATAAACAGATAGTATAGATATGATTATAGCTGAAGAACTGCAAAGAGGTACCCCCTTGTATATAAAGATAAATGATCTAAAAACCTTTTACGGCATGATGGATATTCCAACCATTATTACAAACCTTGATTACAGCCTTGTTTTTAGTAATGATGCATCAAAAGGGCATTATCTATCCGAAGGTTTTATTCCAAAGCTTGCGATTGAAGCCACGACGGGTGCCGCTAGATTGCTTGCCGAGGATAAGCCGGTTACACTTGTAAGGTTCGAAGCCACATCCCTCGCTACAGCAATAAGTGTAGTTCCTATAGGCAACTATCTGGTGTTTCAGATGAGCAACGCCCCCACCTTTAAGCCGAGAATACAAAATGTATTTGACAATATTACAGAGCAGCTTGAAGGGATTTTTACCCTGCTACCTACAATATTAAAGTTCGCAAGTGTAGACAGCCTATGCTATGAAAGCCTTGATCGGGTTCATAAATCCTGTTTTGCTATACTTCGTACCGTGCAGAATACCCAGGCGATGACCGAGATAACCTCAAACATTAACCTGCAAAATGAGCCTATTAATGTTACTGCGCTACTAGATGACATTGCAAAGGCGGCCAACGAAAGCTGTGACTGCCTGCCGGAGCAGGTTCCGGTTAAATATATAGGCGATACCGACGATATATTTATACAGTGTGATAAGGATAAGTTTATCCTTGCTATTCTAAACCTAATATCAAACAGTATGATATACTCAAGAGATGAGAATACTATCCTGATAGACTGTGCTGCAACGGGTGAAAATGTTGTAATTACCGTTGCGGATAGGGGGATGGGCATTAATAATGATAACCTTGGCAGCGTGTTAAATCCGTTTAGCTCCAAACACCCCTATGATGACGAGCCGGGCTTTCCCGGGCTTGGGCTTGGTTTAAGTTTGGTGCGAGAGTTTACGATGCGCTTTAAAGGAGCCTTTAGCATAGAAAGTACGGAGTTTGAAGGTACAACCGTGGTTCTTAAGTTTCCAAGGCTAAAGATGCAGGGCACACCACAGGTAAGGCAACAGCAAAAAAGTTTTACAGGCTTGATAAAAAACAGGTTTTCCCCGCTTTATATTCAGCTTAGCCCGATATGCAACCTTAAATGGGATAACAAGATTTTTTAAGACAGCAAAAAAGCCGCCAATGCTTCGGCGACTTTTTTGCACATAAAATGCCTTTTAATATTACAATATATTTCTGATATATTCAACCTTTTTCGACAGCTTGTAACACTTTTGTAACCGGTAGATTCTTATAATATTATTCGTTCAGTTAATATAGCCCATAGGGCTATTTAGAGTGTCAAAAAACCCTA
>CAYJOX010000109.1:0-5978 GCA_964371915.1 uncultured Oscillospiraceae bacterium | reverse complement strand
AAAAAGTTACTGCATAATTATACAATATATTTTTAGTAATGTCAACACCTACAGGAATAGAAGATTATAATACATTATTGTAATATACGTTAAATCGACACAAAGTGCTAAATTTTAAAATAATAGTATTGACATTATAACTGCCTTATGATAAAATTACAAAAATATGTAAAGAATTGGAGAAAAGAATGTTTAAAGGTAGCGTGCTCAGATATAAAACATCCTTTTTTCATTTTTTATATAGTCGTTTTGTCTAATAAAATATCAACGCTATTAGCGTTGATATTTTTTTGTGCGCATCAATGAAGGAGGATATTATGCCAAAAAGAATCGATATTGAAAAAATCATGGTAATCGGATCCGGGCCTATTGTTATCGGCCAGGCTGCCGAGTTTGATTATGCCGGAACCCAAGCCTGTATGGCTTTAAAGGAGGAGGGCTATAACGTAGTCTTGATAAACTCGAACCCTGCCACCATAATGACAGATACTAACATGGCGGATAAGGTTTATATGGAGCCGCTTACCCTTGAATATGTAGCAAGGATAATCCGCAGGGAGCGCCCCGATGCAATAGTGCCGGGCCTTGGCGGGCAGACAGGCCTTAACCTTTGTATGCAGCTAGCAAAAAAAGGTATTTTAGACGAGTGCGGGGTAGAGATTCTCGGCACATCGATAGATTCTATTGCAAAGGCAGAGGATAGAGAGCTGTTTAAGAAGCTTTGTGTAGATATTGGTGAGCCTGTTATAGCAAGCGATATCGCCCACACCACCGAGGAGGCAAAGGCGATAGCCGTAAAAATAGGCTACCCCGTTGTTGTGCGCCCGGCGTTTACCCTAGGCGGTACAGGTGGCGGCTTTGCATACGATGAGGAAGAGCTAACCGCGCTTTGTGATAACGGCCTTTCGCTTAGCCCTGTTAAACAGGTGCTAATAGAAAAGAGTGTAAAAGGTTATCAGGAGATAGAGTTTGAGGTTATGAGGGACAAGACCGACCTTGCTATATCTATCTGCGACATGGAAAATTTCGATCCGGTAGGTGTTCACACCGGAGATTCTATAGTGTTTGCCCCCTGCCTTACATTAAAGGATGAGCAGTTTAAGATACTAAAAGATTCGGCTTTAAAGATAATACGTGCACTAAAGATAGAGGGTGGATGTAATATACAGTTTGCACTAAAGCCGGGCACGACCGAATACTTCTTGATCGAGGTTAACCCGAGGGTTTCTCGTTCCTCGGCACTTGCCTCCAAGGCTACCGCCTACCCTATAGCCCGTGTTACCGCCAAGATAGCCGTAGGCCTAACGCTAGAGGAGATTAACCTAAGCGGTATTACAGCCGCCATCCCACCGGCTATCGATTATATCGTTGCCAAGATGGCACGTTTCCCCTTCGATAAGTTTACCGAGGCCTCCCGCACACTATCTACCCAGATGAAGGCAACCGGTGAGGTTATGAGTATAGGTAAAAATGTTATCGAGATACTGCTTAAATCGGTAAAGGGGTTAGAGGCAGGTGCACAGCACCCACAAAAGGCAATCTATGCCGATATGACAAAAGAGCAGCTGTTAGAATCTATAAAAACCCCTACAGACGAGCGCATCTATACTCTGTGTGAGGCCCTGCGAAAGGGTGCGAGTGTAGAGGAGATAACCGAGGCCACCGCAATTTCCGCCCCCTTTATCGAGAGCCTAAGGCAGATGGTAGAGTTTGAGGGTGAAATCTCCAAAAACGGCACCGATAAGGATGTGCTACTACAGGCTAAAAAATACGGCTTTGGCGATGCCTATATAGCAGAGGCTACCGGTAAAAGCCTAAAGGAGATATTCGAGCTACGCAAGCAGTACGGAATTATGCCGGGCTATCGTATTGTGGATAACTGCAAACATCAGCAGGAGTATGTGCCATATTTTTATGCCGAGTATGGCGATGTTAACGAGAGTATAGTAACCGAGCGTGAGAAGATACTCGTTATCGGCTCCGGCCCGATACGTATCGGGCAGGGCGTAGAGTTCGACTACTCTACCGTTCATGCTGTTTGGGCTATTAAAAATAGTGGCTACGAGGCGATAATTATTAACAACAATCCCGAAACGGTATCTACCGACTATACGACGGCAGATAAACTTTATTTCGAGCCGATAACCATCGAGGATGTGATGAATATCGTCGAGATGGAGAAACCAAAGGGTGTTATCGTAACCCTTGGCGGGCAGACGGCAATTAACCTTGCAAACGGGCTTAGCGAGTTTGGTGTTAATATAATAGGTACCGATAACAAGGCGATAGAGCTTGCCGAGAATCGTGATAGTTTTGAAAAGATAATGACAAAGCTTAACATACCACAGCCGCTTGGCCGTGCCGTAACCGCGATAGATGAGGGAATAAAGGTAGCAAACGAGATAGGCTACCCCGTGCTTGTTCGCCCCTCCTATGTGCTTGGTGGGCGTGCAATGCAGCTCTGCCATAACGATGATGAGCTAATCCGCTATCTGCAAACCGCCGTTAACGTTAATACCGAACAGCCGGTACTGGTTGATAGATATATTGCCGGTAAGGAGCTGGAGGTAGATGCAATCTGTGATGGTAAGGATGTATTCATCCCCGGTATAATGGAGCATGTAGAGGAGACCGGTGTTCACTCCGGCGACTCGATGAGTATCTACCCACCCTACACCGTAGGAAAATCGGTATGCGATAAGATTGTGGATTATACTATAAAGCTAGGCCTAGGCCTTGGCATTGTAGGCCTTTACAACATACAGTTTATATTAGATTCCAAGAATGATGTTTATGTTATCGAGGTTAACCCCCGCTCATCTCGTACCGTGCCGTTTATCTCCAAGGCCACCGGCCTGCCGGTTGCCGGCATGGCAACAAAGGTAATGCTTGGCGAAACACTTGCAGACCAAGGTTTTAAAACCGGCATTGCCGATACAACAAAGCGGTGGTATGTTAAGGCGCCGACCTTCTCCTTCTCTAAGATTCATAAGATGGATGCCCGCCTATCCCCCGAGATGAAATCTACCGGCGAGGCTATCGGCTATGATTATAACATTAACCGTGCACTGTACAAGGCGTTGCAGGCATCCGGCACAAAGGTAGAGAATTTCGGAACGGTGTTTGTAACCCTAGCCGACAGAGATAAAGAAACTGCACTGCCACTTATTAGGCGCTTTTACGCCCTTGGGTTTAACATAGAGGGTACACGTGGTACCTGTGAGTTTTTACGTGCTAAAGGTATAAAGACAAGAATGCGCCAAAAATTTAGCAAAGGCTCTAACGAGATTGCAGAGATTATATCTAAGGGTTATGTAACCTATGTTATTAACTCGTTTAACAAGGTAGACGACACTGCAAGTATTAACGATGGATACCTTATCCGCCGCGCCGCCGTAGAGAACGGGGTAAATATGTTTACCTCACTAGAGACGGTTAACGTGCTGTTAAATGTGCTGGAGGATATAACCATCACCGTCTCTACAATAGACGATAAAAACTAAGAATAGAACAAAAAATAGCAGCTGCAAACCTATTAGGTGCAGCTGCTATTTTTTATAGTTTGTTTTTCTACAATCTCTTCCCACTCCAGCGTAGCTTGTGGATAGGGCTTTGTAATATTTGTAAGGCCTAAAATATAATCGGCCGGCACATCATAGAACTTAGCAAGTTTTACTATAAACCTTGTAGGTATATCTCTTTTGCCTGTCTCGTAGGTGCTATAGACACGCTGGTCTATCTTTAAATATTCCGCTATCTGTTTCTGCATTAGCTCGCTGTCGTTTCGGAGATCCCTCAACCGTTGGTAGTACATAGATCACCTCATATAAGGCAATTATATGTACTATTACACAATAGTATTGACTTTACTATCGAATGATAGTAAAATATTCTTAAAATATCTAAAAAACAACTATGTACATGATAGTCAATCAAAATAGAATAGCTTTTTTACCTCTACCTCTAATGCATCTGCAATTGTTAATAAGGCTGCCACGCTTGGGGTTGCCTTTGCAGTTTCTATCTGCTGTATATGGTTTCGGCTAAACGCTGTAAGTTCGGCAAGTTTATCCTGCGTAAAGCCCTTTCTTTTTCTATAAAACATAATGTTTAAACCGATCTTAATAAATTTTTCGTGCTGTAAATCCATCTATATACCCCCTATTATTAATTTTATACTATATTGCACAAAAATGATACTGTTTTTTATGTTTTAAATACACTTTTATAGCTTGTATTTAGTATTGTTTAAGGATAAAGCTCAAAAATTCGAACGGGAGAACTAAAATGAGTATGCGAAAAATCTACCGTAAGATTGCCAAAAAACACGGTGTGAGTGTTTCGAAGGTTAGGGATGATATGCAGTGTGCAATAGATAAAGCATACGGCAGTGCACCGGACGATGGGGTTACAAAGGCGTACCAAAGCAAGGTTGCCCGTAGTGGCGAGATACCCACCCCGGAGGAGTTTATTCTTCATATGGCAAAGGATTTAAAAGATAAAAAGTAAAACACAGATATACAGCGTGTGTTTAAAACAAAAATGAGGGTTTATCACTCTCATTTTTTTATATACATAATATAGGAAGGCACTGTATATTTGTGTTGTTATTACTACTGTTTTATGCTATACTAAAACCAATAGTATATTGTGAACAGGAAATTAAATGGCTAAACGAGAATTTAAAACATCGATAGGTGGGCAGGCACTGCTTGAGGGCATTATGATGAAAAGCCCGCTTAAAGGTTGTATGGCTGTAAGAAAGCCGGAAGGTGATATTCATATTGAAGAATGGGAGATTCACCCCAAAAAAATATCCAAAGTTCCTTTTGTGCGAGGAATCTTTACTATGGTTTCTACCCTAAAGTCCGGCTATGCCTGCCTAATGAAATCGGCAGATATTTCTATGACAGAGGATGTGCTTGAAGCAGATAAAACAAAATTCGAAAAATTTATCTCGAAAAAATTTGGAGACAAGGCAGAGAAGTTTGTGGGTGTACTTGCCATGGTTTTTGGTATAGCGCTTGCGGTTTTTCTTTTTATGCTTCTACCCACATATATAACCATTGGGGTTAACTACCTTATACCCTTGGGTGGGTTTAGGGCGGTGTTAGAGGGGCTGATGAAACTTTTAATATTTATCGTCTATCTTGCGTTTTGCTCTAGGCTACCGGATATTAGGCGCACCTTTGGCTACCACGGTGCAGAACATAAAACAATATTTTGCTATGAGGCCGGCAAGGAGCTTACGGTGGAAAATGTACGCAGCTTCTCCCGTTTTCACCCGCGCTGTGGTACAAGTTTTTTATTGATAGTTATCATTATAAGTATTGTGATAAACTCTATGCTTAGCTGGGGTAGCCCGCTAATACGTGTTGCATACAAACTTTTACTTCTGCCGGTGGTTATAGGAATATCCTACGAGATAATTAAGTTTGCCGGTAAGCACGATAACCCATTAACAAGGATAATCTCGGCACCGGGGTTATTGCTGCAAAACCTTACAACATTTGAGCCGGATGATGGGATGATAGAGATAGCAATAGCCGCAGTAACGCCGGTAATACCGGAGCATAAAGCAGATGCAGAGTGGTAGGGATACACTGGCAAGCCTTACACAGCTGTTATCACGCATATCGGATAACCCAGCCCGTGAGGCAAGGCTTATAGTAACGGCCGTTACAGGCAGCGACCCAAGGCTACCGAGCAGTGAAAATATCACCGAGGAACAACTTAGCAGTATAAATAATATGGCAAGGCAAAGGCTTATGGGTGAGCCGCTACAGTATCTGGTTGGCGAATGGGAGTTTATGGGTATACCGCTAAAGGTTGGTAGAGGGGTTCTCTGCCCACGGCCGGATAGTGAGTGCCTTGTAGAGCATGCGATAGAGCTTTTAAAGGGTGTTGAAAGCCCTTTAGTGCTTGATCTTTGTGCCGGTAGCGGTGCGCTTGCAGTTGGATTAAAGAAGTTTGTACCG
>CAYJOX010000108.1:2127-5980 GCA_964371915.1 uncultured Oscillospiraceae bacterium | reverse complement strand
TCTAAAAGAACGGCGATTGATATTATACTTACCCCCGCAGTTACAATTATTTCCGGTGTATGGATAGCCGGGCTGATTGCACCTACAATCGGAAGTGTTGCAACCTATCTGGGCGATGCTATAATCTGGTCTACCAACCAACACCCATTAGTTATGGGTGCACTTATTTCCGGAATTATGGGAATAGTGTTAACGCTGCCTATAAGCAGTGCCGCAATATGTGCGGCGCTTGGGCTTGTGGGGCTTGCCGGCGGTGCCGCATTTGCCGGTTGCTGTGCACATATGGTTGGTTTTGCAGTATGCTCGTTTAAAGAGAACGGAATCGGAGGACTTGCCAGCCAGGGGCTTGGTACCTCTATGCTACAGATATCTAACCTGATGAAGAAACCTATTTTATGGATACCGCCGGTGGTTGCATCGATCGTTAATGGGCCGGTAGCAACCGTAGTTTTTGGCCTTAGGATGAACGGCTCACCTATCGCTTCCGGCATGGGAACTTGTGGGCTTGTAGGCCCTATAGGGGTGCTGACCGGCTGGGTGTCACCCTCAGCCGAGGCAATCTCGGCAGGCGAGGTTGCAATAACACCGGATGTGTTTAATTATTTAGGTTTGTTTGTAGTAACTTTAGTAATACCGGCGGTAGTTTCCTACCTTGTAAGCGAATCTATGAGGCGCTCCGGCAGTATAAGCAGGGGAGACTACAAGCTTAGTTAAGACAATTGCTTTATTCTTCAAATTAACAACTAATCAAACGGAGAGAAAATGCCAACCAGCTACATAAGGCAGGCTATCGCAGAGGATAGCGAACGTATACTGCAGATTTATCGCCACTATATAGAAAATACCGTAACCACATTTGAGATTGAGGTGCCAACCTTAGACGATTTCTCAAAGAAGGTTGAAAATATAGCCAGCTACTACCCATATTTGTTATATGTCGAAGGGGATTCGATTATAGGTTATGCCTACGCCAATATGCATAGGGAACGTGCCGCTTACCGTTTTGATGTAGATGTTTCAATCTATCTGGATCATGATTTTTGCGGAAAGGGGATAGGCACAAAGCTGTACAACAAACTCTTTGAACTTTTAAATCATCAAGGGTTTTACAATGCATTTAGTGCTATTACCATACCCAATATCTACAGTGAGGCACTACATAAAAAGTTTGGATTTACCGATATAGGTGTTTATGTGAATACCGGCTTTAAGTTGGGAAGCTGGTGTAGCGTTAAATGGCTACAAAAGCAGATTAGAGATTATGATTTAAACCCAAGCGAAACGGTATCGATTCATACTTTACCAAATAATCTTTTAAATTGTTGACTTCATCTTAAAATAATCTTATAATAATTGTGTTAGCTAAATAATCCTGATAGGTGATAGATGATAGAGATTTTAAAAACCATAAACAACTTTACCCATATTCAGGATACTCTTAGTGATAATTGTTGGATAAATGTAGTTTCACCTACTACCGATGAAGTAAACTACCTTATAAATGTAATAGGTATAGAGGAGGATTTTATCCTATCTGCCATCGACCCGGAGGAAACATCACATATTGATATTGAGGATGATCAAACATTAATTGTTGTAGACGTTCCAACTGTTGATGATTCTACCGAGATATCGGTGCCCTATACTACAATTCCTATCTCTATTATCTTTCTTAAAAAATATATTGTTACTATATCCTTGAAAAAGCACAGCTTTATAAGCACCATGTCTTCTGGAAATGATAAAAGTATTTCCACCTTTATGCAAACACGTTTCACCTTGCAGGTGCTTTTCAGGATTGCAAAGAGATACCTTGTATATCTTAAAGAGATAGAGAAGATGACCTCCAACACCGAAAAACAGCTACAAAAAACATTACAAAACAAGGAGATTATTAGCCTACTGGGTATCGAAAAATCGCTTGTTTACTTCTCAACATCTTTAAAAAGTATCGAACTGATGTTAAATAAGATAGCCAGTGGGCGTATACTTAGAATGTACGAGGAAGATAAGGACATTCTTGACGATGTAATTATCGAGACAAGCCAGGCAAGGGAGATGTGTATAATCTATACCCGTACTCTTAACAGTGCCATGGATGCCTACTCCTCTATTATTTCAAACAATCTAAATATTGTTATGCGTACCCTAACCTCTATTACACTAGTAGCAGCAGTACCTACCGTTATAAGCGGGCTATACGGAATGAACATTGACAGAGGCATGCCGTTTGATGATTTTTGGTGGGCACCGGTAGCTATAGCTAGCGGAATAAGTGTACTTGTACTGCTTATACTTACAAGGAAAGGCATGTTTAAATAGATAGCCGTACCGGTTGCACAGAGCTATAGGTACATGCAATACCAGAATTATTAAAGAAGATGTTAACAACAGTATCACAGATTAATGCAATGACGAATATCTATCGGTATTTATCTCGCCTTATTTTGTAAAATATTAGGCCCAGCTCAAGTAGTCAACTAACTATCTAAAAAAACAGTTGACAAAGGGCTTCATTGTGTGCTATTCTTTCAAAGGACTAATCGTATAAATTCATAAGATGGATGAATGTTTCTACCGACTGCCAATTCAGTCAGACTACGACCGCTATGGCGGTGGTATAGTATGATGATGGCAGTATTTTTATGGGAGAATGTATATGAATAGATTTGATGTTATAATTATCGGTGCCGGCCCTGCCGGAATTTTCACAGCACTGGAGCTTATTAAGAATAAGTTTTCAGGTAGCATATTAATGCTGGAAAAGGGCGCCCCGATAGAGAAACGTAGCTGCCCAAAGGCAAAAACAGGAGTATGCATTTCATGTAAGCCATACTGCCATATTACCACCGGATTTTCAGGTGCCGGAGCATTTTCTGATGGGAAATTATCTCTTGCAACAGAGGTAGGGGGAGACCTGCCACAGCTCATAGGGGATGATTTAGCGGCCGAGCTTATAGATTATACCGATAAAATATATCTTGATTTTGGTGCCGATTCCAAGGTAGAAGGGGTCGGTAATGATGCCAAGGTAAAGGAGATACGCAAGCGCACTATACAGGCAGGCTTAAAGCTTGTAGATTGCCCTATACGCCACCTCGGAACTGAAAAGGCGCAAGAAATATATTTAAAGTTAGAGCGCTACCTTGAGCAATCCGGTGTAGAACTTCGTTTTGGAGTATCTGTATCCACACTATGTATCGAGAATAAACGATGTAGCGGTGTAGTGATTGAAGGCGGCGAAGTTATCGGCGCAGAACATATTATAGTTGCAACCGGTAGGCGCGGTGCCGATTGGTTAGAGGAGATGTGCCGCACTTTTGGAATAGCCCACAAGGCCGGCACGGTAGACATTGGGGTGCGTGTCGAGGTACGCAATGAGATAATGGAGGATGTTAACAATGTCCTCTATGAATCCAAACTTATCGGCTACCCTAAACCCTTTAAAAACAAGGTGCGTACCTTCTGCCAAAACCCCGGTGGTTTTGTTAGCCAGGAAAATTATGATAGCGATCTGGCCGTTGTAAACGGACATTCCTATAAGGTGAAAAAATCAGGAAATACAAACCTTGCCATACTATGCTCTCATGATTTTAGTGAGCCTTTTAATGAGCCTATTAAATATGCACGCAAGATAGCAGAGCTTACAAACATGCTCGGTTCCGGTAGAATACTGGTACAACGATATGGCGACATATTGGATGGAAAACGTACATGGCAGGAGGAGTTATCTCGTTCTAATGTACGCCCAACATTACCGGATGCAGTGGCGGGAGACATAACATCTGCCATGCCGTACAGGGCGATGACCAACATTATTAATTTTATACAGGCTGTGGATCATGTGGTGCCC
>CAYJOX010000108.1:0-2117 GCA_964371915.1 uncultured Oscillospiraceae bacterium | reverse complement strand
ATTTTACATGAATCGTGTTAAGATGGTTAGTAGGATGAGGACGAATATAGAAAACCTGTACTGACTTGGCGATTCCAGTGGCTGGACAAGAGGCTTGTTGATGGCCTCTGCAATGGGTGTTCATATGGCAAGGCTACTAACACTAAACGGTTAATCGTTTAGCTGCTCTTCAAAGTCTAATGCTTTTTCTATATTCCGGCGGTAGATAATATCATAAAGTGCCGGTATTAAAAATAGTGTTAAGATGGTGGAGTAGAGTAGCCCACCAATTGCTACAAGTGCTACTCCCTGACTCATCTCGGCGCCCATACCTACACCTAATGCCATGGTGCTCATGGCAAGAATTGTTGTTAAAGCTGTCATTAATATAGGCCTTATTCTATCCCTACCGGCCTGTATAATGGCATCTTTTTTTGTGCTGCCTACCTCACGCAGTTTATTTACATAGTCTACAAATACAATTCCATTGTTAACAACTACACCGGCAAGTACAAGAAACCCGACCATAGAGGTAACGGATAGCGCCTGGCCGGTAATAAGCAATGCTATTAGCCCACCGGTAAAGGCAAGTGGTATTGTAAATAAAACTATAAAGGGAGACAATAGGCTTTGGAATTGTGATACCATTATAAAATATATAAATACTATGGCAAGTAGAATCATTAGAACAAGGTCATTCATGGTCTGCACTATCGTTTCATTCTCTCCGGTAAACTCTAAGCTGTAACCATCTGGCAGTGGGTAATCTGCAAGTTTCGCCTCAACATCACGGGAAACAAGGCTTACATTATAATCCTCAAGTATTGTAACTCCTACCGTCTGAACACGGGATTGATTATCCCTGTTAATGCTGGCAGGGGAGTAGCCATAGCTTATGTCTGCTATATCAGATAGCAGAATGTCTATTTCCTCTGTTTCCTCTCCGTCACTATCATCTTCATCTTCCTCAGCCTCTAAAATATCTGTAGCGACGACAATATCCTCCATACTATCCTGTGTTACAACGGTGGTAGGTAGTAGAAAAGATGTCATATCGGTACTATCAAAGGTAAATATAGTAGATTGTGTTTCCTCTGTAAGGGCATCGGTTACAATCTGGAATACCTGCGCCGTTGTCAAGGCGTATTCTGCAGCCTTTTCCCTATCAACCGATATTCTCATCTCTTGTTGCTGTTCCTCGTTTCCATCGGTAATCTCATCAATTCCCTCAACATCGGCAATGGTATTCGCAATATCGGCAGAAATTTCCTGTAGGAGATCAAGCTCGTTACCCTTAACAACTATAGAAATTCCCTCGCCGGAAAGTGCGCTCATATCCATATTACTTGTACTTACACTTATATATTCTTCATACTCTTTTGTAAGCTCCATAATCTCATCAATTACATCACTTCCGACTAAGCCAGATTCCTCAGCTATTACAATGTTATAGCTTATAGACCTTGATGAGACAAAACCTGTGCCGTCATTATATGCCATGCTTACATTCTCTATACCCTCAACAGACATGAGCGATTCACTAATTTTCTCGCCGGTTTCAATCAACTCATCCCTATCCGTATCGGGTATATCTAATGTCATCTGTAGCTGTGTGGAGTCCATTTCCGGAAAAAGTTCCATCGGCATATTTAGCAGGTTATAGATAGTAAACCCAAAAAGTGCGGCAGTTGAAATTATAACAATAAACTTATATTTGAGGTTAAACCGTAGAGCCTTTTCATAAAGATTTACGAAGTTATCAAATAGCTTGTGATCTTTTTGTGCATCGGATCGTAGGAGGGTAGCGGACATAGCCGGAACGGCTGTCATTGCTATTATAAGGCTGGCAAAAAGTGAATAGGCTATAGTTAAACCCATATCGGTAAAGAGCTGCCTAGAGATACCATCGGTAAAAACTATAGGTAAAAATACGCAGACTGTAGTAAGGGTAGATGCAAATATTGCGCCGCCTACCTGTGATGCACCTACGACCGCCGCCTTTATTCTGTTATATCCAAGCTTACGCAGCCTGTATATATTCTCGATAACAACAATGCTGTTATCAACAAGCATACCTACACCTAGCGCAAGGCCGGATAGTGATATAATATTTAATGTAACGTTGCTAAAATACATTA
>CAYJOX010000107.1:0-6061 GCA_964371915.1 uncultured Oscillospiraceae bacterium | reverse complement strand
GCTGTATTTCTCTATTTGTTTTTTTCAAGTGTCCAATATCTATTGTACTCCTACAGATATTAACCTTTACATTATGTAAAAAACGGTTGAATATATACTTTAGGTTTGATATAATTATATTATTTACAGCTAACCACCTAAATCAAAGGATAAAACTCTATGAGAAAAATATTAATAATACTACTGGCATTGGCAATTCTTGCATTTCCTGCCTGTAACAATGGACAGGATGATGTTGCACCAGAGTCTTCGGAAGGCTCGTTGCAGGCTGCATTTGATGGAGTGTTAACGCAGGAGGAGAGTAACGGCGAGTTTCAAACGGTAGACGAGGGTAGGTTTACCTTTTCTGTACCGGCAGAGTATATCGAGAGTGATGTTGCAAATGTTTTCTCATCTTCGGACGGGATGTATTATATTGGGATTAATGCCGTATCATCGCTTGGCTCACAAGACGAGGATTCTCTATATAGTTCTATGCTAGAGGTATTTAACGGCTCCGGAACTATAACCGACAGTAGCGAAAATCTTTCCGATTTTGTATCGTCAGATGGCACCGAATGTAGATATGGCTATGCAATCATATCTATGGATGATACAAGCTACAGCTATATCGAGATTATTATGGCACCGAGTAAAAACATTTTAATCACCACCATGTGTCAGGCGCTGGACGAGGAGCGGCTTTCCGCCGAGGAGATGTCACAGCTGCGTAACAGTATAGAGTTTACCGTTGCAACGGGGGATGAACTAACAGCAAACACCCTTATTAACGGCAACGATGGCTCTGAGCTTGTGCTGAACGGCGACGGAACATATAACTACTATCAAGCGCAAGGGGTGCACGACGATAACTACTACAGCGGTAGCTATGAGGTATACTACGGCAGCGCCGCTAACGAAAAACTGGTGGCTATGCAGGAATACGGCTATACCGAGGAGGAGCTTGATACTGCGCTTAAAAACAGTATGGATTCATATAGCTTAATGTCTGAAGATATGGGAATAATTCTTGATGATAACGCAGAGCTTGCTTTAGCCGAGACAGAGAGTTACCATGTATCGCTTGATAGCTTTCATCTGTTAATATTAACACACGAAAATTCGGTGGTTGGCGGGGTAGAAGAACCGCTCGATAATGTTGTGGTTCCTTTCTTAGGCTACTATATACCGGAACTCGGGGGTTATGATAGCCTAAACCTAAATACTGTTTCTGCACAGTTTTGGGAGGTAAAGTAATAATCGCTTTGACTTTTAAAACTAAATGAGATATAATTTAAACAATAATTTTAAGGAATAGTGCTTTGAAAAATGTATTTATTACCGGCATTGCCGGCCTACTTGGCTCTAACTGTGCCTACCTATTAAAAGATAGGTATAATGTTTTTGGCGTGGATAAAAACGTGTTTAACATGGAAAAGGTCACCATGGAGATGGATTCTGCCCTAAACACATATAAGGTGGAGGAGATGCTTGTCTCTAATAAGATAGATGTGTTTTTGCACTGTGCGGCGCTTGTAAATGTGGACGCCTGCGAAAAGATGACAGCATATGCCGACCTAATAAACTACCAGCTTACCGAAAATCTGCGTAGGGCGTGTAGTAAATATGGTATTAAGTTTGTTTTCATCTCTACCGATGCTGTGTATGATGGGCAAAAACAGGGGCTTAACACAGAGGATGACGAGCCTTCACCTGTAAGTGTGTACGGCAAAACTAAGCTTATGGCAGAAAAAGTTGTTTTAGGGGATGCCGACAGCCTTGTACTGCGCACCAATATGTACGGCTATAACTACCGTGATAAGAACAGCTTTGGCGAATGGGTATTGCAGGCCTTAAAATCGGACGAAGAACTTAACATGTTTAACGATATCTACTTCTCCCCTATTCTTGTAAACAAGCTTGCCGAGGTGATAGAGCTTGCCATCGAAAAGGACCTAAGCGGGCTTTACAATGTTGGATGTACCGGCTCGATAAACAAGTATGATCTAGGTGTTGCAATACAGGATGCGTTCGATCTTGCCGGCATTATAAACTCTACCTGCTCCGATAACTTTAACTTTTTAGCTCCGAGAACTAAAAACATGGGGCTGGATAACAGCAAGATTAAAAAGGCACTGGGCATAGAGATTAACACCCCATTTGAGGATGTTGCGCTTTTTAAAAAGCTTTATGATAATGGCTATCCACAGATGCTTAAAAAAGGGGTTTAATATATGTCTAGTTATATAACGATAGGCAGTGGCAGGATAGGTATTGACTACCCACCATATTTTATAGCAGATATAGCCGCAAACCATGATGGTGATATAGATAGGGCCTACCGCCTAATAGAGCTTGCAAAAAATTCTGGCGCCCACGCCGCAAAGTTTCAAAATTTTAAGGCCGCCAAGATTGTAAGCAGGGCAGGATTCGATGAGCTACAAGGGCAGCTAAGCCACCAGAAAAACTGGAAAAAATCTGTTTTTGAGACCTATGAGGATGCATCTATCGCCGATGATTGGACACCGCTATTAAAGAAAAGATGTGACGAGGTAGGGATAGAGTATATGACCAGCCCCTACGACTTCGAGAGTGTAGATTGGGCAAATGGTTTTGTTAATGCATACAAGATAGGCTCGGGCGATATTAGCTGGCACGAGATGCTATCATATATTGCTTTAAAAAACAAACCGGTACTTCTCGCCTGTGGCGCCTCCACCATGCAGGAGGTAGAGAATGCCGTGGATGTTATTACCGCAAAGAACAATGATATAGTTCTTATGCAGTGCAACACCAACTATACGGCAAACCCTGCCGACATGAAATATATAAATATAAATGTTCTAAAAACATTTGAGCAGCGTTTCCCTAATATGATACTCGGGCTATCCGATCATACTAAGGGATACACAACCGTGCTTGGTGCCGTTGCACTGGGTGCACGGGTTATAGAAAAGCATTTTACCGACGACAACGCACGCACCGGCCCCGACCATGCATTTTCCACAACCCCACAGGAATGGCAGGAGATGGTAAAGGCCGCTAACGACCTATTTTATGCGCTTGGGGATGGCATAAAAAGAATAGAGGGCAACGAACTGCAAACCTGTATCGTACAAAAAAGAGGGCTATACTCCACAGTAGCGGTTAATAAAGGCGATATAATTAGCGCCGATATGTTTGAGCCGCTACGCCCGAGAAGTGATTCCGGTTTTGAGCCGTATGAACTTCGTGATATTATCGGCAGGCAGGCGAAGCGAAGCATTGCAAAGGGCGAGATGCTTAAAAGAGAGGATATATTAGATGTATAAAGGAAAACTTATTACACTGCGCGCTGTTTGTGAGGGCGACCTACCATCACTGCTTGCATGGCGCAACAACCCGGATTTTCGTAGATATTTTAGAGAGTATCGGGAGCTTAACATAGAAAACCAAAAGCAATGGTTTGATAGATATGTAGTTAACGATAATAACACCTTAATGTTTTCGATAGTGCTTAACGATGAAAAGCAGACACTTATAGGTTGCTGTGGGCTTTGCTATATAAACTGGGTAAACCGTAACGCCGATCTATCCCTTTATATAGGGCACGAGGATGCCTATATAGATGATAAAGGTTATGCTAGGGAGAGTTGTGACCTTTTATTTAAATACGGTTTTGGCGAGCTTAACCTACACAAGATATGGACTGAGATTTACGAGTTTGATACACCTAAATATAAGCTCTACACCGAGATAGGGTTAAAGCAGGACGGCCTGCTTAGGGATAACTATTTCCATGATGGAAGATGGCACAACTCCCGCATGATGTCGATACTGGCCGATGAGTATAACTCGAAAGGTAAGCTATGAAGATACTCGCATTAATACCTGCAAGGGGCGGCAGTAAAAGGATAAAAAATAAAAATATTACCGATTTCTGTGAAAAACCGATAATATCCTATCCAATAACCGTTGCTAAAAACAGCGGGCTATTTACCGATGTAATGGTATCTACCGATGATGCAAGAATTGCCGAGGTAGCAAAAAATTATGGTGCCGATGTTCCCTTTTTACGTAGCGAGAAAAACTCCGATGATTTTGCAACTACCACCGATGTTATCCTAGAGGTTGTTTCGGACTATCAAAAGCAGGGTAGGCATTACGACCTTATCTGTTGTATCTACCCCACGGCGATTTTTGTTACCGAGCAGATCTTAAGAACTGCTAAGGATTACCTTTCTACAGGCAAGGCTAACAGTGTCTTCCCTATCGTTAAATTCTCGTTCCCACCACAGCGTGGGCTAAGGATGGGGGAGGATGGTTTTACCACCTTTATAAACAAGGAACATGAGTTTACACGTAGCCAGGATTTAGAGCCGATATATCACGATAGTGGGCAGTTTTATTTTTTAAGGACAGAGGATTTTTTAAGAGAAAAAGCACTGGTACTATCTAAAACAAAGCCAATTATAGTAGAGGAAACACAGGTTCAGGATATAGATAATATAACAGATTTACAGATTGCCGAGCTAAAATATAGATTGAATGTTAATTCATCATCCGACGTTTAACCATAACTTCCACCTAATAGTATCTTAGATAGATAAATAGCTCCACAAACTACATGTATAGACAGAATAAAGAACCCGATGTATCTAGTCTTTCTACCGGTATCTTCTTTTAACAATCGGCATGTAGCGATAAAGAATGAAAAAAATAAATTTATACTGTATGTCCATAAAAAATTGCCACTACTAAGTCCTACCTCTGTAAAGAGAATAAATAGTAATAGTCCTATAACTGTTGCGAGATATATTGTCCTTTCTATAAAGCCTTGTTGTTTAATAGTAGCAAAAAACACGAACAGTACAAATAGGCAATTTAAGGTAAGCCTAAACACAAAATATAGAATGGAAGAATTTACAGTTAAGATAAAATCAAACGGAATAATAGCAATTTCAGCGCTTACCTCGTTTTCGACAAAGATACGCTGAAATACCAGAACAAAAAGCGATGGAATGAAACTAACGCCTACCCAAAGAGAAGGAAAAAAAGATCCTCCTTTAGTTTTTATAAGCTCAACAGCTAATAATATAACACAGGCCGGCATAAACCCCATAAAAAAGCTTGGTTTTGCAAACATGCATATAAACACTACAACACATAGCAAAACATACTGCCTTACAACCTTACTTCTATTTAAAAAACCATTTTTATACTGCTGATATTTAAGTAATGTTTCAAAATAAACTTCTAATGTAAATATTGCGAAAAGCCTATTTACTATAGAGGTAGAGTTGTGCCAAACATTTGGCGAACCTGCATTAATGTAGTAGGTTTCAAAACTAGGAAAAAATATTGCAGAGGCAACTAGAACACATATTATGGCAACATCAATTGTAAAATTACTATGTTGCCTATTTAAAAGTTTTAAGGCAAACCTTCGTAAAAAAATTGCAGTTACTGCATTTGCACCTGCCAGCAAGGCAGCATTTGTTATGTAGATGAGGTTTTTTGGCATCCATGCCGTAAGACTTGTAACAAAGCCACTGAGAGAGTAAATTTCTCCACTAAGCCCCATATCTACGTGAGACGAAAGGTCTGACATATATATGGTAGGGTTAAATAGCTGTTGGCAAAACAAGCAAAACAGCAAAAGAAAAAAAATAAAAACAGCAATATAAAATGGAGTGTTATCATAATTAACATCTCGTATCAAATTGTTTTTTTGTGGTAGTGAATATGAAAAAAAGTTTTTTTGGTTTATCATATTTGTAATATCCCTTATTTTGCAATTATAAGATTTGAAAAATATATTACACCACAAATTACATGTAGTGAAAAAATAGTAAATCCTGCATATCGTATAGCTTTTGGTGTATCCTTGTCATGCAGTCGGCAAGCAGCAATAAAAAAAGCGAAGAAAAGTGCTATAGTATTTCCGTACATAAAATTACCGTCATCATATCCAACACTTTCAAATAGCACCGATATGCAAAAGCTTAAAACAGCTGATATATATATAATTATCTCGATAATATTTATTTTTTTTATATTGGAAAAAAATACAAATACGGGAAATGCTGTGCACAGCAAAATG